>JAJRTC010000162.1 GCA_024278445.1 Nitrospirota bacterium | reverse complement strand
TGACGACCGTGTCATCTCGCCACGACACGGTGGGTTTCTCGTGTATATCAAGCCCAACGCCATGCCCTGTGCCATGGCCAAAGGCTTCGCCGTAACCTGCATCTTTTATGATGGACCGTGCGACATCGTCAACCTGTTTAACGGTCACGCCAGGTTTTACAAAGCCTATGGCAGAGCGATTGGCCTCAAGGACTATGTCGTATATGTCCGCAAGTTCGGGGTCTACCTCGCCAACAAAAAGCGTCCTCGTATTATCGGTGTGATAGCCCCAGCCCTTGGCACCCCAGTCCATTATCACCATGTCGCCTGTCTCTATTTTTTTATCAGACGCAACGCCATGCGGCATGGCAGACCGTGCCCCTGAAGCCACGATAAAATCGAACGCCTTTTCATCTGCGCCAAGCTTTCTTAACCTGTATTCAAGCTCGATCGCCACGTCCCGCTCGCAAACTCCTGGCTGAATAAGCTCCAACGCAACAGGGAAAACATTTTCCAGCATGGAAAAGAGCGTTTTTATGGCCTCTATCTCCGGCTCGTCCTTTATAAGCCGGATAGACTCAACAAGGCCGGTAGAAGGAGAAAGCTCCACACCACCAAGTTTAGCGCGAAAATCTTCTAACCGTGCGGCGGAAACATGCTCCGATTCAAACCCCAGTCTTTTCACTTTCAATTCCGTCAAAAGGCCGGCCACAGCCGCCAGCGGCTCCCGATACTCCTTTATGCTCATCCCCGTCACCTGTTTTGAGGCTTGGCCCGTATACCTGAAATCAGTAAGAAACCACGAGCCATCAGGCGTAATAACAGCCACCCCGGCCGTTCCGGTAAAACCTGTTAGGTAACGTATGCTTACAAGGTGCGTTACAAGGAGGGCATCAAGATTTCTCTCCATAATTTTTTCACGAAGTTTTTCTCTTCTTTGCTCAAAAAACGGGGCCGCAAGCGATGCCGAATCTAAAATCATAATAACGGCATGCCCCTAAATGGAAACGGCGGCAGTGAGCGCAAGCATGTAGCTATCCGGCCCAAACCCGATAACAGAGCCAACAGCGATGTCCGAGACGTAGGAATGCCTTCTAAACTCTTCTCTTTTATGAATATTGGAGATGTGCGTCTCTATGACCTTTGTATTAACCGCAAGAAGCGCATCGCGGATAGCGATACTCGTGTGTGTGTAGGCGGCGGGGTTTATGATGATAACGTCTGCCATGCTCCCCTGGCTTTGAATTATATCCACAAGTTCGCCTTCGTGGTTGCTCTGCTTTATCTCGACTTCAAGGCCCAATTCCCCTGCCTTTTCCACGATTTTAAGGTTGAGCCCGTCATAATCAAGGTCACCGTAAATGCCGGTCTCCCTTTTTCCGAGCATGTTCAGGTTAGGGCCGTGAATCACTAAAACTTTTCGTCTACCCATAACTCCTGTTGTCCTCTCTCTTTCATTGTGGATATGCGCAAGAGCATTATCTCAAGTTTATTAACAGTAGCGTGGCGAACGCTCCGCCCTGAAAGTACGATATGTTCCGGCTCCAGTTCAACTATATCAATAGCGGTAGAAACGTCATTATTCAAAGCCCCGGCAAGCTCATGGTATTTAGTATAAAGAGCTTTAACCATTTGCACGTCAGGGTAATAATCCAGAAGCCCACAGGCTATTTTCTCCGCTGATTCGTACAGTTCCTCACTTGCATAGATATCACATAAAAGAGAGACACCCGCAATAGAATCAGGATTGTCGAGCACAACTTCCTCAAGCGAGACCTTGGCTAAAGATATCTCACCTGCCATATAACGAAGACGCGCCATAAGAACCTTGGCTGAACAGTCGTTTGGAAAAACCCAAAGAGCATCCTCCAATATAACCACAGCCTCGCTTTTCCGGCCAAGCCTGATTAATGCGTCTGCCAACGGAAGGTAAATGCGTGACCTGGGGTTTGCCCGAAGCTTCGCGGCGTAAATATTTACAAGCTTTGTCCAGCAAGCGGCTGTTTTGCGCCAGTTTTCAAGGTAGGTCTTTGACATTAATTTTCACTTAATCAGCGTTAATTATCAATGATATGCCCAACATTTCATGGTGTCAACGTTTAACAGGTAACACTTTTTTGCCACAATGCCTTGACAGTGAAACTTCCTGATTTTATCAAGACAGCAAGGAAGGAGGTGAGTAATCATGTTACTGACAAAATGGAAAAAGGGTGACAATTCTCTGGCAGATCTGGATCCAATGAGCCCGCTTTCGCTTTTTGACGAGCTATGGCCATCGGCCATGATGGAAAACGGGCGGCCGTTCTCTCCTCCCATGGACGTGAGCGAGACGGACGACGAATACCATGTGCGGGTTGAAATTCCCGGCATGGAAAAGGACGACATCTCGATTGAAGTTGAGAACAACGTCCTCACGTTGTCCGGCGAAAAGCAAACGACCAATGAGGAGAAAAACGAGAAGGTGTACCGTGTAGAACGGCGCTATGGTTCCTTTTTAAGATCGCTCCGCTTTGCGGACGTCGATTCTGAAAAAGTGAAAGCCACGTTCAAAAACGGTGTGCTGGAAATTGATCTTTCGAAAACCGAACTTGCCAAACCTAAAAAAATCGACATCACATAATAAAGGTGTCACGGTTGGCGGGAACGGTTTCCCCCAATGAAAAGACCCTGCGATGTGCGGGGTCTTTTTGTTTTAGTGGGCGATTCCTGAACGGATTATTTCAAGCGGGTCGATAACGTCTGTTACACGGACGCCAAAACGTTCGTTGACGACAACGACCTCGCCTCTTGCCGTTACCAGCCCGTTAATGTAAATTTCGAGCGGTTCGCCCACCAGCTTGTGAAGCTCTATTACATGCCCCGGTTTTAACGCAAGTATTTGGCGGATTGTTTGCGGGGTGCGGCCCAACTCTGCGGATATCTCAAGAGGGATATCTAAAAAGTTGTCCAACTCGTTCATTGTTTCGGTAAGGGTTTTGCTTCCTTCCGATTCATTCTGCTGTATTATTTCGTCTTCATCGTCTGCTGGCATTACCTTAATCCTTAAAACAGAGCTGTAAACACATTTTATTGTACTACGCTTTTACTATCGGACGAAGTTCTTGTTTTCGTGAGAAGAATTTTGGGGAAGCTAGCCTTTCAGTTCCCTGTCCATCTCACGTTTTGCGTCTTTACGTTTTAGGTCTTCGCGCTTGTCATAAAGTTTTTTGCCTTTGCCTACGCCAAGCTCCAGCTTTGCCACGCCACGTGTGAAATATATTTTAAGCGGAACGAGGGCTAACCCCTTTTCTGCTGTGGCTTCTTTTAGCTTTTCTATCTGTCTTTTATGAAGGAGCAGTTTTCTGCTTCGCAGAGGGTCTATATCCTCAAAAGTGTTCTGGTTTTTGTATGGCGTTATGTTGCACCCTATGAGCCATAGTTCATCTTTCATGATCTTGGCAAATGACTCTTTTAAGCTTATCTTGCCTTCACGGATAGATTTAACTTCCGCACCTTTCAGGATTAACCCCACCTCCATAGTATCGAGTATGTGATAGTCGTGACGTGCCTTCCGGTTTAATATTTTAGGCGGGCCGCTCTTTTTTTCCTTGGCGCCCTTTTTGTTTTTTCGGCTGGTCATTCAGGTTCTTTTTGTTCATCCCTTATGCCGGTTTTGCCAAATCGGTGGTCAAGCTCTTGCAGAACCTCTATTACGTCAATTTCCTTTTGTGCCAACGCTACGATAGAGTGGAACCAGAGGTCTGCCGTTTCGTATACGATCTGCTCTTTGTCACCTGACTTGTGGGCCAGAATCGTTTCTATCGCTTCTTCGCCTACCTTTTCCAATATCTTGTCTTCACCCTTTTTATAGAGGCTCGCAACGTATGATGTTTCAGGGTTAGCTCCTTTACGCTCTATCGCTACGTCGTAGATCCTTTTTATTATTTCCCTATCCATGAGCCTCCTCACCGCGCACGCTAACGCCTTTTTCCCCTAAATATTTTTTCGCTTCGCCAACAGTATATTCACGAAAATGAAAAATAGACGCAGCCAAAACGGCGTCTGCTTCACCTGCGGTTAAACCTTCATACATATGCTGAAGTGTGCCAACTCCGCCTGACGCAATTACAGGCGCATTCACAGCACGGCTCACGGC
The DNA here is from genome assembly GCA_024278445.1 of Nitrospirota bacterium. Lineage (GTDB taxonomy): Bacteria > Nitrospinota_A > UBA7883 > UBA7883 > JAJRTC01 > JAJRTC01. Next base: position 3,333 of record JAJRTC010000162.1, on the reverse strand, counting down.
TTGCGTTAGCTCGATATCGTAGCCTGCCTTTGTTCCGTCCGCGTCCATCGAGGTTAGCAGAATTTCGCCTGCGCCATATTCGTCCATCTTTTTCGCCCACTCAATAGCGTCAAGACCTGTTGGAGTTCTTCCGCCATGTATGAAAACTTCCCAGCCACTTTTATTCTCGCGTCTTTTTGCGTCTATGGCGACAACTATGCATTGACTGCCAAATTTTCGGGCCGCTTCCCATACGAATTCAGGATTTTTTACTGCGGCACTGTTTATAGCCACCTTGTCGGCGCCAGCGCGAAGAAGCTTGTGGATATCATCTAAAACTCTTACGCCGCCTCCAACGGTGAGTGGCATAAAAACCTGCTCTGCGGTTCTTGCCACCACGTCGAGAATTATATCGCGTTTGTCCGACGAGGCGGTTATATCAAGAAAGGTAAGCTCGTCCGCCCCCTGCCGGTCATACTCTTTTGCTACTTCCACAGGGTCGCCTGCGTCTCTTAAGTTCAGGAACTTTACGCCTTTTACAACGCGCCCCTCCTTAACGTCGAGACACGGGATGATTCTTTTCCGCAAAGTCATTTTAATTGCCGTTTTTTAATGCAAGTAATGCGTCTTCTAAGTCTATTGCACCGTCATATAACGCTTTACCGATTATCATAGACGTTACGCCATGCTGTTTTAATTTTGAGATATCGCGCACATCGTCCACCGTCGTCACTCCGCCAGAAGCGGTTACAGGCAGGGTTGTGGCTGTTGCAAACTCTTTTAGTCCGTCGATGTTCGGCCCTTCCAACATGCCGTCGCGTGAGATGTCTGTGTATATAATCCCCGCCGCACCCATGCCGGCAAACTTCGCCGCTAACGCTACAGGGTCGTCATCCACGGTTTTTTCCCAGCCGTCGATGGCGGGTTTGTTCGCTTTTACGTCGATGCCAACAAGTACCCGTTCCGGGTAGAGGTCTGCCACCGCAAGCACAAGGTCAGGGTTTTTTATCGCCGCAGTTCCCAGAATTACACTCGATACACCCAAATCAAAATACTCACGGGCAGTCTCAACAGAACGGATGCCACCACCTATTTCGACCGGAACTTTTACCATGTCAGTTATAGCGCGGATGGCTTCCTTGTTTACAGGCCTGCCCGCTCGCGCGCCGTCCAGGTCCACAACGTGTATCCCCTCGGCACCCATGTCTGCCCATTTTTTTGCAAAGGCTCCGGGGTCGCCTGAATATACGGTTTTATCGTTAAACTCGCCTTTTCGAAGGCGAACTACAACGCCGTCCATAAGGTCGATGGCTGGCAATATTATCATTAATTCACTCCAGAGTTCTATCTTTTTAAAGGAGTTATACATCATAGACAAGGTTTGACGATAAATCCAGCGCCGTCGTTGCAATTAAAGTGCGAGATGGCGAAAGGCTCCACTGTCCGTAAGATCATTGTTTTTCGGTTTTTGCCTATAATTACTATATAATTATATGATAACTTACTTTAAAATAGATGATTATTATTTGAAATAGTTTAACATAAAATACTAATATGATGTAATAGACTGTAAATTAGGGCTAAATTTGAGATAATTATTGACAAATAGACATAATTCATTATAAAGTTAACCCTAATTCATGCTAATTCAGGCCTCATACGCTTTACGATGGAGATAATTAGACGGATGTCCTTGAAAGAACACCCTGCGACGAGAAAGAATAACGTTCGTAAGATTCGTGAGGATAAAATGATGAGCAAGGCTGAGCTTGCCAGAAAAACCGGATTATCAGTTCAAACAATTGACCGTGTAGAAAAAGGTCATTTTTGCAGGCTTGATACCAAACGGAAGATTCTGGTTGCGTTGGGGTTGGGCCTTGACGATCGTAACGGAGTTTTTGTTGACGATTGATTTTAGGCGCATGGCTTGTGATTAACAGGTAAAGGACACAACGTGTTTTCATTACTTAAAAAACCACTTGTGGGTATTGATATAGGCTCGCATTCTATAAAACTTGCCTACCTCAAGCAGACGAAGCGCGGTTACGAGCTTTTGCATTTTGGCATGGTTTCCTTGCCGCCTGATACTATCGTAGATGGCGAGGTGGAGAACCCTTCCGCAATTACGGATGCCATTAAAAATCTTTTAAAAGCTGAAAAAATCCCCTCCGGAGCCCGGCATTGCGTTTTTTCCGTTTCCGGCCAGTCTGTGATAATCAAGAAAATTACCGTTCCTCTTATGAGCGAAGATGACTTGGCGGAGTCTATTCAGCAGGAGGCCGAACAATATATCCCGTTTGATATTGATGAGGTTAACGTAGCTTTCCAGGTTGTCAAGGCCGAGGGCGAGGTTCCCAAAAAAGGCGAGAAGGCCCCTGACGATGACGACAGCCAGATGGATGTTCTGCTTGTCGCCGCCAAAAAAGATGTAATCTCCGAGCAGAGCGAGATAATAAAAGACGCCGGATTAAAGCCGACAGTTGTGGATCTTGACGTGTTCGCCGTTGAAAATGGCTATGAACTGGCGTATGGCCTGGCCGAGGATGATACGTTTGCGCTTGTAAATGTTGGCGCGTCGGTTACGAACGTTAACATTATTGAAAACGGGATCACGGCTTACACTCGCGATATAGCTTTGGGTGGTAACGTGGTTACGGAATCTATTCAGAAAAATATGGGTATAGGTTTTCGTGACGCTGAGAAGTACAAGCTTGGTCATCTTGATGAATCTGCGTCTAAAGATGATTTTGTCGCCGCCATCAAGTCTGGAGTTCATGAAATATGTGAAGAAATAAAGAAAACGTTCGAGATGTTCCAGCGCACATCCGAAGGGCATGTTCGGCGTATTTACCTTTGCGGGGGCGGAGCGCTTCTCGACGGGATAGCTGGAATCATAATGCAGGAGATAGGCCTGGATTGTGAACTTATCAACCCGTTTCGGGGAATGAAGGTTAACCGCAGACGCTTTGATGAAGAGTATATAGAAAAAATAGCACCTGTCGCTGTTGTCGCCATTGGTCTTGCCACAAGAAAGCTTGATGAGTCATGATCAGGGTAAACCTTTTAGGCGACCGCCATGCCAAAGAGAAAATAATAATACAGCAACAGCTCGTTGCGGGTATCTTCATCCTGGTTGGCACTTTTATTTTGCTTGGCATGTGGTGGGACGCTAAATCCGATGAAATACAAGGCACCAATATGAAAATTGGCGAGGCCAAGAAAGAGCTTACGAACCAGAAAAAAGTTCGTGAAAAGGTAAAAGGCATGGAGGCAAGGGAACACCGCCTTAACGCCATTTTGAAGTCAATTGAAATGCTGGTGGCGGAAAAACATGGGCCGACGCCATACTTTGAT
>JAJRTC010000161.1 GCA_024278445.1 Nitrospirota bacterium | reverse complement strand
AGTGACGTATGATTTCAAGCCGGGTGTCGTGAAGCTCGGCTGTTCTCTCCAACACTTTTTGCTCAAGAAAGATGTTTTGATCCATCACCTGTTTTTGCAACAGACGCACTGTAATGATATTCCGAACTCGCGTAACCACTTCTGCATGGTTAAACGGTTTCGGTATAAAGTCCATGGCACCCATATCGAGCGCCTTAAGACGCACGCCAATATCGTCGTGAGCGGTTAGAACGACTATGGGAACAAGATGTGTGGGATCAGTTTCCTTAAAGCTATTCATAACATCGAACCCGGAGATATGGGGCATGTTAAGGTCAAGTAGCACGATGTCCGGTTTATACGAATCAAAAAGGGCTTTTGCTTCCCTGGGGTCGTTAGTATAAGTATGTGCCATAAAACCGCCCATATTCAGCGATTCTTCTATAAGACGCACGCTCATGGTGTCATCGTCAACTATAAGTATTTTAGCGTTGCAAATGTCCTGAGCCATCTTCATGCGCTGATTTCCTTGTTCAAACCAGACGATTAATATTATAAACCGTTGCATTTTCTCATATTACAAACATTTTTAGAACAGTTTTACGCCTATTTATGCAGGCTTTGTGCAGATTCTATCCCCAAAAGGACAGGCCAGATTTATGTCGACAACACATTAAAATTCATGTATTATCTCTCCTAATTTCGGGTCTGCTGAATTTTGGTTGAAACTGACGAATATTATCCATCCTCATGTTTTTTCCCCAAGATTAGGTCACAAAGCCGCCAGAGTGGTGTCTTCCCGAGTGTTTACTAAAGCCATATGGCAATTTGCAAAAGGAAACGTAGAAAATGGATATTTATGTAGGAAACCTCCCTTTCTCAGTCACCGAAGATGAACTGCGTGAAATGTTTGGGCAGTTCGGGGAAGTTCAGTCCATAAAACTTATCACAGACCGTGAAACAGGCAGGCCACGTGGATTCGGCTTTGTTGAAATGGAAAACGCAGAAGCCGATGCGGCTATCAAAGCATTAAACAACACCGAAATGGGCGGACGTAACCTGAAGGTTAACCAGTCTGAGCCTCGCAAATCCTCCGGCGGCGGCCGTGGTGGCAGAGGTGGCGGCGGAGGCGGCGGAGGCCGCTGGTAGTCACACAGCATTAATCAACTTTCGGCCGGATATCCGCATACCGGGTATTCGGCCGGTTTTAAGCCCCTCAAATTTGCTTTCATAGCAAAAATAAGCGAAATCGTGACAGGCGAAGGCTGCTTGGTCATTTTCTCGCAAACGTAGTGTACTCACCACGTTGAGGACAATTTGACCAAGACACGCCAATGCATAACGCGAATTGCAGCCAAAATGAATTCTTATCGAATTCCCTTAGTAGGAAATTATGGAAAATATAACATTCGACGATTTAGATTTAATAGAACCGCTCCATCGCACTTTGCGTAAGGAAGGTTATCAAAAACCGACACCTATCCAGTCATCAGCCATTCCGAATATTTTATCTGGCAGAGATTTGATCGGACTTGCCCAAACAGGCACCGGCAAAACTGCCGCATTTGCCCTGCCAACGCTACAACTGCTGGCGGAAAGCAATGAAAGACGAAAACCTCGCGCCCCAAGAGCGCTTATTTTAACTCCCACACGTGAGTTGGCCGTGCAAATAGGGCAAAGTTTTGATGTTTACGGACGCAACCTTCAACTTAAACAAACCGTGGTTTTTGGCGGCGTAGGCCAGGGGCCGCAAGATCGTGCCTTGTCCAGAGGCGTAGACATTCTGGTGGCAACACCAGGGCGTCTGCTTGACCTCATGGAACAGCGCATCGTTTACCTCGACCATGTGCAAATCTTGACATTGGACGAAGCGGACAGGATGCTTGATATGGGATTCATAAATGACGTAAAAAAGATAGTGGAAGCCATACCTGCACAGCGTCAGTCATTATTTTTCTCGGCTACGATGCCACCTGCGGTAAAGCAGTTTGCCTCGAAAATGCTAAAGGACCCCGTTACGGTAACCGTAAATCCTGTTTCATCCACTGCCGAGAGGATCGACCAGAAGGTGATGTTCGTAGACCGGCACAACAAAGATGTCTTACTGCACGAACTGCTTAAAGATGAAACGGTATACCGCGTTCTGGTGTTCACAAGAACAAAACACAGGGCCAACAAGGTTTCCGACGTACTTAACGGCAACAAGGTTCGGGCCGAAGCGATTCACGGGAACAAGTCTCCAGGGGCCCGTCAACGGGCGTTAAGAAATTTCATTTCCGGTAAAATCCGCGTTCTGGTGGCAACGGATATCGCCGCGCGTGGCATCGACGTAGACGGCATCACCCATGTCATAAACTTCGAGCTTCCAAACGAGCCAGAAAGCTATGTTCACAGGATTGGCCGGACTGCCCGCGCAGGAGCCGACGGTATTGCCATCTCGTTTTGCGATCTGGAGGAACGCTCCTACCTTACCGCCATAGAACGGGTTATAAAAAGCTCCGTGCCGGTTGACGAAAATCATGAGTTCCACTCCGAAGAAGTGGCGTCTGCCTCCAAATATTCAGCACCGCCCCCCAGAGGAGGGTCACGAAAGCGAAACCAAAGCTGGAGAAATACCAAGAGTTCAGGCGATGCCAGGCGAGCGGCAGGACACGGCAAACATCACGGTTCCCAAAGGAGCGGGCGATCATCAGCCAATATGCAACGTGGCCGATAATAATATCGGTTACGAACTGGCATTCTGGCAAGCCCAACCGGCTAATTACCTGTTGGACATAAACCTTGATTTGTATCGACAATATATTCAAATTCCTGTAACATTTTCTCTAGATTAGGGTTGCTAAATTTTGGCTGAACTGACGGAGAGGTTCCTTCCTCATGTTTTTCCATTTTATTTAGGTCGCCAAATGTGTTGGCGCGTCTTCCCGGCTAAAGTTAATCAGTTTTTTTGTTTTTTTTGAAGGGCACAAACGACCATGAACATCTATGTAGGAAACCTCCCTTTCTCAGTCACCGAAGATGAACTGCGCGAAATGTTCGGCCAGTTTGGAGAAGTACAAACCGTAAAACTTATCACAGACCGTGAAACAGGCAGGCCACGCGGATTCGGCTTTGTTGAAATGGACGACGAAGGTGCCGAAGCCGCAATCAAGGCATTAAACGACACAGAAATGGGTGGACGCAACCTACGCATCAACCAATCCGAACCACGCAAAACGGGCGGTGGCGGTGGCAGAAGTGGCGGTGGTGGCCGCTGGTAACAAACCCAGGCTTTTATAACTGACTACCAAAGGGCGGAAATCTTTCACAGGTTTCCGCCTTTTTATTGGGCTTTTAGTTGGGCTTCCGCCCAAACCAACCCCGAAACATTTTTGGGGGCTACCGTCTGGACTAACAACTGAGCATTTTTTATTGGGCTTCCGCCCGAATCAACCCTGAACATTTCTATCTTCGTTGTTCAGATTTATTGGCGCAATCTATACACATCGGCGCCGACGGGTCAACATTCAAGCGCTCTTTCGATATACCCTCGTCACACTTAACGCAATAGCCATAGTCACCCTCTTCCATCCGTCTCATGGCGGCCTCTATTTTCGCAAGTTCTACTTTCCGTCTACGCATGGATTCGGCGTTCATGGCTTGCACCTGTATAGCGTCCATGCGGGAGAGCCTGCCGAAGCGTGCCTGATCGAGCTCCACGGTTGCACTTTCGTCGGCGGAGTTTAGTGTGATATTCAGAAGTTTGGCTTTTAGTTTTTCCAGCACGGTTTTGAAGTTTTGTAATTCTATTTCAGTGAGGTTAGACACGCCTTAAACCTGTTTCGGCAAGCAGAGACAGCATCCCGTCCCATGTGCGCCTTGCCTTTTTCATAGTGTTCAGTTGTTTACAAAACCATCAAATTTGGGTTGGCTTTTTTAAGCTAAAACGTAGAATTGAATATCCTAGGATACCAGATGCGATAGAGCCCAAAATAATTCCAAGCCGTTCATCAACCATCAGGTTAACGCCTGTTTCTTCGAAAGCAAGAGAGCCAATAAAAAAGCTCATTGTAAAACCTATCCCGCATAGTGCTGAAACACCATAAAGTGATAGCATGGAAACATCGCTTGGCAGTTCTGTAAGCTTTAACTTTATTCCTAACCAGCAAAAGCCGAACACGCCAATTTGGTTTCCAAAAAACAAACCCAGAGCGATGCCAAGAGGTACATTGTGCAATATTTGTTCACTTCCCACGTTTGCAAGGCTAATACCTGCATTACAAAATGCAAACACTGGCACAATAAAGAACATTACGGCAGAATGCAGGTCATCTTCCAGCTCCTTGAGCGGAGAAATACCTGGTGTTTTTTGTGATTTTATTGGAATAAACAGTGCAAGAACAACACCTGCCAATGTAGCGTGAACGCCCGATTTGAGCATGGCAACCCACATGATGATACCGACTACCAGATATAAGCTTTTTTCTACAACACCACGCTTGTTAAGAAAGTAAAGAACACAGACGCATAGCCCTGCGATAGCCAAAGCTAAAAAAGAAAGTTTGTTTGTGTAAAATACAGCGATAATCAATATCGCGCCGATGTCATCGAAAATTGCCAAAGATGTAAGAAAAATTTTCAAACTATTTGGAACTCTGGATCCCAAGAGAGATAACACGCCAAGCGCAAAAGCTATATCAGTTGCCGCTGGTATAGCCCAGCCTTTCACTGCTACTGGATCGGCACTATTAATGAAGATATATATGGTAGCCGGAACCAGCATGCCGCCCATAGCACCCAACCCTGGCATGATAATCTTCTTTTTGTCTGATAATTCACCTTCCAGAAGCTCTCTTTTTAATTCAAGACCTACCAAAAGGAAAAAAACAGCCATAAGCCCATCATTAACCCATAATAACAAAGGCTTGGATATTTCCAGTGCCCCAACTTTAATCATGACCGGAGTGTCAATTAATAGCGTGTAATAGAGGGCAAGCGGTGAATTCGCTAATATTATGGCTAGAATGGAAACAGATACTAATAAAATTCCTCCAGCCGCCTCCGTTTGGAAGAATTTCGTTATATCCGCTTTTTTCTGATTACTGTTCATTCTATTCCCAAAATCTTGGATTTTAATTAAATAACACGTAGGCCTATTTACTAACCAGAAAAACAGTTTTGTATGAAGCTACTTAGCATTATATCTAAATAAAAAAAAATCAAAACTCCGCAGGTTTTGCCATGCTGTCGTCGTTATCCTTCTTCTTGCCGCCCACAAAATTGTCGAACTTCAATTTCATCAACGCTAACCCCATAACAAAATATTGCCTGAAACGGCGGAACGAATTTATCCGTTTCACAGCTTTTATTATCTTCGACCATAAGCTCACTTTCATGGCACTTTGGCTAAACCTGAAAATGATCGTAGATATCTGGAACCACGAAAGCTTGTCCATATAAAGCGGGATACGCCCCTGCGCTTCAGGCAGTTCCACAATGCGCGAGTCGTCCTTAGTCGTCCACGAAAAATCTTTCGGTATTTTGCCCTCGTTAACCGCCCTGTTCCAAAGCGCTGTTGCCGGGTAGACATGGAGTATCGCCATACTGCACTGCGCCCTGCCCCGCAAAGATTCGGCAAACCGCAAAGTCTCCAAAGCCTCAGGCCATGTCTCAGTCGGGTGGCTGAAAATAAAAAACGGATTGGCGGTGACGTTCATCTCGTTTGCCCAGTCGATCACGTCTATCGCTTGCTGTAGTGTCGCCTTCTTGTTAATGATGTCACGGCAAACACGCTCGTTCGCGCTCTCTACTCCGAATCCAAAATGGTACATCCCGGCCATAACCATTTTATCGAAAAGTTGCCTCTCCAACGCATCAACGCGCACCTCACAGAACCAGTTGACGTCAAGCCTGCGTTCGATCATCATGTCGCAAATCTGCTCTAACCGTTTCGGGTTGTAATTTAACGTGTCGTCATAGAACCAAATAACCTCGGCGCCATATTTTTCGATGCAATACTCAATCTCCGCTATCACCTTATCTGGCGAGATACCACGCACCTTGCGCCCCCAGTTGACGGGCGTCGCACAGAAGTTGCAATCGAAAGGACAACCACGGCTGGTCATAAGGTTAGCCGCCTGAAGTTTTCCCTTGCCAGGAACATCGACCTTGAAGTTATAAAGACTCATGTCTTCTAAATGCCTTGCCGGCATGGGCAAAGTGTTGAGATCAGGAATTTTCATTCTCGGCCCGTTGGAAACTATCACCCCATCCTCACGGAAGTTCAAGCCTGCGATCTTTTTAAAATTCTTTGCACCTCCGCCCGCCTCAACAGCGCGGACAAGTTCCACGATAGTCTCCTCCGCCTCACCTGAGACGACCATGTCTACCTCAGGTATGTGCAAAAGAGTGTCATACGCCGTGGCCACGCAGTGCGGCCCTCCGGCCACAACCAGTGTTTCAGGTCGCGCATTTTTAACCGCCCTTGCCACATCGAACGCTTCAAGACGATTCTCTGTGGTAATTGTCAGTCCGAAGATGTCTGGTTTTTCATCTTCCACATAACGAACGATGTCTGGTATATCCCATTTCATGATATGGGTAGGTAGAGTGCGAACAGGTATCCCTTCCCTCTCAAGGCATGCGGCCATGTAAAGAATGCCCAGCGACGGCATGGAAGATTCTTTCCACCGCTCCGCAAAATAGCCTTGCGGCGGAACACATAAAGTGACGTTTACAGCCATTTTTCTTATTACTAGCTTTAATTGTTTATTTAAAAAGCAACGAGGTTAGCTTAACATTGCAAGCGATACAATTTAACATATCGGCTCTTTCTGCATTAAACAGAATCAATGCGGGTATAATACCATTACTACGTTTGCGTTCGAACCCTGAGATGGAGCTTGTAAAATGAACAGATTCGCAATTATCCTTGCCGTTATAGCCATTATGACAATCGGGCACGCCTGCACCAAGGCACCGGAACCTGTGGCTGAAAAACAGGAAGCGGAAAAAGTAGAAAGCTTACGCGAACGGGCCGAGCGGGTTGGCGATGTGGGCGACGCCACTTTAACCCGCAACCTGAAAAAAAACCTTACAGGTATCATCGATAAAAACGCAGAACACACAGCCGACCTGGAAGAAGCCGCCGGAAAACAGGAATGAAAAGAATTAAACATCTCCAGCCATTAACCCGAAAACTGATAAAACACGCACTAGCGGAAGATGCGCCGCATGGCGACATAACAAGCAAGGCAACCATTCCGCCACGCGCAAAATGTAAAGCCCGCGCCGTGGCAAAACAGGAAATGATACTTGCCGGAATAGACCTTTTTGCCGACGTGTTCTGCACCCTTGATAAAGACGCAAAAGTAAAAAAACAGTTCAAAGACGGCGAAATTGTTCACAAAGGAGCTGTAATAGCCACGATACAAGGCAAAACAAGAGCCATATTAACGGCTGAACGGGTAGCGTTAAATTATCTGCAAAGGCTCTCCGGCATCGCCACGCTTACAAAAAAGTTCGTAGACGCTGTTGCCGGAACCGGAACGGTTATCCTCGACACACGCAAGACCACTCCAGGCCTGCGAGACCTTGAAAAATACGCGGTGCTCTGCGGCGGTGGGCAAAACCACAGGCGTGATCTGTCTGACATGGCGCTCATAAAAGAAAACCATGTAACAGCGGCAGGAGGTATAGCAGAAGCCGTTAGCCGTATAAGAGCCAAACACAAAATAAAGATAGAAGTTGAAACAAGAAATTTAAAAGAGGTGGCGGAAGCCGTAGAAGCCGACGCAGACAGGGTTATGCTGGACAATATGACACCCGCCCAAGCCAAAAAGGCCATAGCCAAGATTGCAGGAGGTGCAGAAACGGAGGCCTCCGGCAACATGAATTTAAAAACCGTCCGCAAATACGCCGAAACCGGGGTAGATTTTATTTCGATTGGCGCACTGACACACTCGCCACCCTCTGTCGATATTTCACTTCTGCTGGATGATAAATAGCCCCAGGTTATTTTTCTGCTCAATTGCCATATGCGCCATGTTAGTCTTATTTTATAAGAGCTTACTAAAAACTTAACCGGAGCCACACCATGAAGCAGATTGCTATTTTAATAACCCTGATTATAGCGGTTTCCACCGCACCAGTTTATGCCGACGATGTGACCGACCAGATAGGCGAAGCTTTAAAAGCATATGAGAAAAAGGATTATTCCACGGCTACCACCGCACTTGACGCCGCTTCCACGATGATTCGTCAAAAACGTGCGGAAACCATAGCCGACCTGCTACCCAAGCCCCTTTCCGGCTGGAGCGCCGGTGAACCCGAAACTTCTCAGGCCGGAGCCGCACTGCTGGGAGGAGGGATAAGCGCCACCAGAAAATATACAAAAGGTAAAATGATGGTTAAGGTGAGTGTCGTTACAGACTCCCCGATGTTGCAAGCCATGAGCATGATGTTTGCAAACCCGCAATTCGCCGGGAAAAATGCGAAACTGATAGTACTAAACGGCAGGAAAGTTATAAGTAACACCAGGAAGAATTCGTTGCAGACCATGATCGCCGGACGAATTCTTGTGTCAGCCGATGGCAAAAGGAAAACCTCTCCAGACGCCGTAAAGGAATATTTTAACGCTATCGACTTTGCCGGCATAGAAAAGCTGATCCAGTAACCACAAACGTGGCAGAAGGCATATGATGACGAGCGATTCCCGTCTGCTATAATATCCGTTTTATTTTTATCGAAAATTCTGGAGAATTACGTGGCAGACTTGGAAAAGCAGTACAACCCTGAAGGTATTGAAGAGAAGTGGCTGGCAAGATGGAATGAAGAAGGCACATTCAAGGCTGAAGACACATCAGGGAAACCACCTTATTCCATAGTAATTCCTCCGCCAAACGTAACAGGCGTTCTGCACATAGGACATGCGCTAAACCACACCATTCAGGACATCCTTATTCGCTACAAGCGAATGAACGGATATAACGCCCTGTGGATGCCAGGAACCGACCATGCCGGAATCGCCACACAGAACGTGGTCGAACGTGCTCTCATGGAAAAAGGCACAAAACGACAAGACCTTGGCCGTGAAGAATTCATAAACCGCGTATGGGAGTGGAAGGGTGAATATGGCCAGAGAATCGTAAATCAGCTAAAACGGCTCGGTGCCTCGTGCGACTGGGATCGCGAACGTTTTACCATGGACGAAGGCCTGTCCCGCGCCGTTCGCGAGGTTTTTGTTACGTTATACGAAGAAGGGCTGATCTACCAGGGCGAATATATGATCAACTGGTGCCCAAGATGTCACACCGCCCTCTCCGACCTTGAAGTCGAACATCACGAAAAAGCGGGCCACCTGTGGCACATCAGATATCCGGTGGACGGAACCGACCGCGAGTTTATTATCGCCACCACAAGGCCGGAAACTCTGCTTGGCGACACCGCCGTTGCCGTAAACCCGAATGATGATAGATATAAAGACCTTATCGGACAATCGGTGATATTGCCTATTAAAAACTTTAAAATACCGATAATCGCCGATGAGTATGTCGATATGGAGTTTGGCACAGGAGCGCTCAAAATCACGCCCGCCCACGACCCTAACGATTTTGAGATCGGCAAAAAACACAACCTCCCTATCATAAAGGTGATAGGCGACGACGGGCATATGACAAAAGATGCCGGTGCCCCATACACGGGCGAAGACAGGTTTAAAGCGCGCAAGATGATCGTCGACGAGCTAAAAGAGCAGGGGCTTTTAGCCAATATAGAAGACCATGCACATGCCGTCGGTCAATGTTACCGATGCCACAATATCGTAGAGCCAAACATTTCAAAACAGTGGTTCGTTAGAATAGCGCCTCTTGCCAAACCGGCCATAGAGGCGGTAGAAAAAGGCGACGTGAAATTCGTCCCCAAAAGCTGGGAGAACCTTTATTTCGACTGGATGCACAACATCCGCGACTGGTGTATCAGCAGGCAGATATGGTGGGGGCACAGAATACCTGCATGGACTTGTAAAAAATGTGGTGAGGTAATGGTTCTGCGCGATGATCCTGAAAAATGCATAAAATGCGGCCACACAGGATTGTCGCAAGACCCCGATGTGCTGGACACATGGTTTTCGTCTGCGTTATGGCCCTTTTCGACGGCTGGCTGGCCCGATAAAACCGATGCCCTTAAAACCTTCTATCCGACCTCGACCCTTGTTACCTCGTTCGACATAATTTTCTTCTGGGTGGCAAGGATGATAATGATGGGGCTTAAGTTTACCGGAGAGGTTCCATTCCGCGAAGTTTACATTCACGCCCTCGTCCGCGATTCCGAGGGGCAGAAGATGAGCAAGTCAAAAGGCAACACCATAGACCCGCTTGAGATCGTGGGCAAGTTCGGGGCCGATTCCATGCGGATGACGCTTACCGCTTTAGCCGCGCAGGGACGTGACATAAAACTCTCTGAGGAGAGGATCGAAGGCTATCGCCATTTCGTGAATAAACTTTGGAACGCTTCGAGGTTTACGCTAATGAACCTCGAAGGTTTTGATACGTCGCAGACAAACATCAACAGAGACGACTTGGCCCTCGCAGATAAATGGATTCTCTCCCGTTTACAAAAAACAATAGCTAACGTGCGGGAAGCTTTGGACAACTACAAGTTTAACGAGGCGGCAAGCCAAATATACCAGTTCACGTGGGGTGAGTTTTGTGACTGGTACCTGGAACTTGTAAAACTGCGCTTAAAGGGTGACGAGGAAGGCGGCACAGCGGCACGGCACACGTTGAGCCATGTGTTGGGCGCAATCCTGCGCATGCTCCACCCGGTCATGCCGTTTGTAACAGAAGAATTGTGGGAAAAACTTATGCCAAAGGCCGGTATTATAGCCATTGCCCCATATCCTGCGCCCGACGAATCGTTAATAAGTGATAATATCGAAAGCGAGATAGCAGTCGTTATGGACGCAACCGTTGCCATAAGGAACATACGGGGCGAGCTTTCGATAAAACCGTCGACGGAGCTAAACGCTATTTTCAGGGCAAGCAACGCCCAAACAGGTACGACCCTAAAACGTCAGGCGCCGTTCATAAACAGGCTCGCCAACGCAAAAACGAAACTTGCCGACGAATCGTTTAAAAAGGATGACGATATGGCCGTAAGCGTTGTGGCTGGTGTGGAAGTTTTTGTGCCGTTAGGTGGCTTGGCCGGGTCTGACGAACGCCGTCAGAAAGCTGAAAAGGAACTGGCAAAAATAGAAAAGGAAATTAAATTTTTCGAGAAAAAACTTTCAAACAAAAAGTTTGTCGAAAAGGCGCCAGCCGAAGTTGTGAAGAGCGACCGCGCAAAACTCGCAGAATTCATCGAACAGGCCAAAAAACTAAAAGCACATTTCTAGGTTAAGACACCGCACATACTGCACATAATATGGAAATGTCAGCACATCACCCTTTTCGATCAGCGAGGGCAAAAGAGCAGTATCTGAAATTATATGACATGCGGGCGAAGAAGTGGCCAGTCGTTTCTGAGTCAAGGATGGTAGACACTTCTTATGGGCAAACATTTGTTCGGATCAGTGGGGCAGACGACACTCCGCCGCTGGTGCTACTGCATGGAATCGGTGGCAATTCGTTGCAGTGGGCGCCAAACGTAGAAGATTTATCCGCAAGTTATAAAACCTATGCTGTGGACAACATCTATGATAATGGGAGAAGTGTATACAGTCGAGCAATCGAGAGCCCAGATGACTTTGTGAACTGGCTTGATGAGTTATTCAGCGCTCTTCTGCTTGGAAACAATATCAATCTTGTAGGCCTGTCTTATGGAGGCTGGATAACAACCCAATACGCACTCCGTTTTCCAGAGCGACTCGATAAAATTGTGTTATTGGCCCCGGTTTGCACTGTGTTACCACTGCGGTTAGAGTGGATTATACGTGCAATTCTTTGTGCGATGCCTTATCGCTACTTTACCAAAAGTTTCATCTACTGGCTCGTTGCGGATTTAGCGCAAAAAAATGAAGCCAGCCGAGTTATGGTTGAAGAATTGGCGGATGATGCATTTATGGCTATACGAAGCTTCAAACCAAAGCGGATGGTTAATCCGACCGTTCTGGAGGATACGGAATTACAAAGCATAAAAGTGCCTACGCTCTATTTGGTCGGTGAAAACGAAAAGATTTATTCCGCTCAAAAAGCCATACAACGCCTTAATAAGGTTGTGCCCAATATGAGAGCAGAGGTTATTCCCAACGCCGGCCATGACCTGACAAGCGTACAGCCTGAGATGGTGAATAAAAAGATTCTTGAGTTTTTGAAATAGCCATGACCCAAAATTACCATAAAGATATGCCTTGACAGGCCCGCTGTTTCTCTGGAATAGTTAGAATCAGTCCAAAACTTATTCAACTCGAAGCAGTTCTATTTCATAAAGCTGTTTCGGTTCGGAGGTCGGCATGAAAAAAGAATTTACATGGATAATGGCGATTGTATGCACCCTGGTGTTCTCCATCTCAGGCGTGGCAATAGCCGGTGACACCGCAAAAGGTGAAGCTATTTTTAAAAAGAAAAAATGCAAGCAGTGCCACAACCTTACTGAGAAAAAGAAGGTCGGGCCCGGTTTGAAGGGGGTAACCTCAAGACGCTCCGAGGGGTGGCTTGTAAAGTGGCTTATGAACCCGCAAAAAACATGGGCGGAAAACGATGCAGAAACCCAGAAGCTGAGAAAGTGGAGAGCCGGTCGCGAAGAAGCTAAAAAAACCAAAATGAAATTCAAGAAACCGCCACTGACTGAAGAAGAGGTAAAAGACCTTATCGCTTTTTTAAAAGAAAAAACCAGCTAAATTTAAGCGACTATTCAGAAAGCCCGTGCGAAAATAAAAGTGTTCTGCACGGGCTTTTTTTATTAAAGCCCGCCAATAGGAAAAGCCACCTATTTTATGCCGTTTAAAAAAGTCATAATAGAACGTGAGATCTGCTCCAGTGGCACAAGGCGCTCAACAGCGCCCTCTTTTAAGGCGGCATGCGGCATTCCAAACACAAGGGACGAGGCTTTGTCTTGCGCTATTACACGCGCTCCGGCACTTTTCATGGCCAACGCCCCGCAAGCCCCATCACTTCCCATTCCCGTAAGAATAACCCCTACCGCACGAATTCCTGCGCATTTTGCGACAGATCTCATAAGCACATCTACCGATGGCCTGTGCCCTTTAACTTTTTCCGTCTTTTCACAAACCACTTTATAACCATCAGGTGACCTGATAACCTCCATATGAAAATTACCCGGAGCGACAAGAATTTTACCTGGTAAAATACTTTCATCCGAAACAGCCTCTTTCACATCCATAACAGATACGCTGTTCAGCCTTTCCGCAAAATTTTTTGTAAAGCCCGCCGGCATATGCTGGACTATCACAATTCCAGGAGTCTCTATCGGAAAATCACGAATTATTTTTTTTATCGCTTCAGTTCCACCGGTAGAAGCCCCGATAGCTATTATTTTGCCTCTACCCACCCCGCCTGACACACGCGTTTTTATTATATTCTCCGTACCGGGCGAAACCGTTTTTTCCTTCCAGCTTTTCCATCGGGAGACGTTCGCCCTTGAAGCGGCCCTTATTTTTATGCGCAGTTCGCCTAGCATTTCTTCCAGCTCTTTAACGGCGGCCACGTCGGTTGAAGGTTTTGTGACAAAGTCCACAGCACCGGCTTCCAAGGCGTCAAGTGCCACTTTCTGGCCCGCACTGGTATAAGCGCTCACCATCACAACAGGTATAGGATTTTCAGCCATAAGAAGCTTCAAAAACTCGACACCATCCATCCTTGGCATCTTGACGTCGAGGGTAATTACATCTGGTTTAAGCCGGGCGATCCTCTCCTGGGCCACTAAAGGATCTGGAGCCGTACCCACCACTTCTATCCCGGAATCCATTGAAAGACCCTGCGCCAGAATATTTCTCACAAGCGACGAATCGTCTATAACCAGAACACGTATTACGCGTGCCATAATTTGAGTTCTCTACTTGAGGGTATCAATGTACGCCTCAAGATCGACTATGGACCCATCACCACCATTAGAAACGCTATCCACCCCTTTTGATAGTACGCCTTTAAGTGTAAACAGTGTTTTAAACAGGTTAGGCGCAGGTGGCACGGTGCCAGCCGCCACAACGTCAAGCGAGCCTTCCATTGCCTTGGCAAGCGTTTCAAGATCCGGGTATCCCAAAATACCGCAGTTACCTTTAAAACTATGAATTGTTCGCAAAAGTTCGCCAACTAATTTTTTGTCACCAGGAGACTTTTCCCACAGCTTAAGGTCTTGTTCAAACTTTCGCAGTAGCTTTTCAGATTCCTCTATGAATATTTTTTTCATATTCAGTGCAACCGCCGGGTCCTCTTCGGAAACCAGCAAGTCTTCATTAAATTCAATAACCGTATCTTCAAACTGCGCCGCTATATCTGATGGAACATCAGACGTATTGTCGGATACCTTTTTATCATCCAGCACTTGTTCCGGCTCTGCAATGTCTTTTGGAATCAGCAATAAAAGCTTGCCGGACACAGCCTGGGCTTCTTCTGTTATCCTGCCGTCGTCACACTCTTCGGCAACAACAGGAAGGCTGTTCTTAAGGAAATCAAGTACCATAAGAAAAATGTCGCAAAGCTCAGCCGGCTTGAGCTTTAAATGCCCTTGTAACGTTAAATCCAAAACCGACTCGGCGGAATGAAGCACATTAACTATTCTGGTGAGGTTTAAAAAACCGGCAGAACCCTTTGTTGCGTGAAACTGACGAAATATTTTGTCTAACGCGTCTTCATTAATCCCTGTTGTTTTTAGCCCTTTTATGACAGGCTCAATACGTTTGATAGCCTCACGAACATCCTGCACGAATATTTCGGATAGTCCAGAGTCTTTAGAATGTTGCGGCATAATCAGGTATCCTGTAAATAAAAATTGTCATTGTATGGTAAGCCCT
>JAJRTC010000160.1 GCA_024278445.1 Nitrospirota bacterium | reverse complement strand
TGGGCGAGCTGAAAAAATCTGTTGGATACTTTAAACAGGCGCTGGAGATAGATAAAGCAATTAAAAGCGACTGGGGCACAGCTTATGACCTTCGCAACCTTAGCATAAGCTATTTAATTATCGGCGATTTTAACGCCGCTGAAAAAACGGTTCTTGAGGCTGTCGATATCGCTTTTAAGATAGGCGACAGGGTAAACGGGGCGAAATCAAAATTACAGCTTGCTGAAGTTTATGCGGTTCGTGGTGAAATTAAAAAAGCAAAAGGGTTTTATCGGGAAACTATAGATATGGCCGATAAAAACTTTTTGCGGGAAGTTGCCTGGCGTGCGCGTCGTGGCCTTGGCAGGGTGTTAGTTGTGATGGGTGATAGAGGCTTGGCCGTGACTTCCTATAAGGCCGCCGTCGATATTGTTGAGCAAATGCGCGGGAGTATAAAAGCCGATGAGCTGAAAAAGGGTTTCCTTGATGACAAGCAGGAGCTTTACGAAGAGTTAATATTACTTCTCTTGGATAAAGGTGAAACAGGAATGGCCCTTGAATATGCCGAGCGAGCGCGTGCCAGAAGTTTCATCGATATTCTTGGCAAATCTTCCGTGAAACTCAAAAGTGAAGCCGCGCAAAATGCATACGATAAAATTTTGAAGCTAAAAGAACGTCTTGAGGAGCTTACTGCTGGCCCCGACGGGCCGGAACGGGCCTCCGTAGCTGAAAAACTTCAGAAAGCTATGGCAAAACTTCGCAGGGAGAACCCGGAGGTCGTCTCTTTTGTCACCGTAGAGCCTGTTTCGGCAGAAAAAATTGCAAACGTTATTGATAGCGACGTTCTGCTTTTAGAATATGTGGTTACGGAGAAGGAACTTGTTATTTTTGCCATTTCCAGCGGCGCTATCGAGGTCAGAAGATTGCCTGTAACACGCAAGGAAATCGCAAAACTTGTTTTTGCTTTAAGGAAGCGCATTCAGGAGAGTGCGCCGCTGGGGGAACCTTCCCGCCGTTTGGCTAAACTACTTATAGAGCCTGTAAGGAATAAACTTGATGGTTTCGATGTCGTAGGGATAGCGCCTCATGGCCCTCTGCATTACTTGAGTTTCTCAGCGCTCGATATGGGAAACGGCTACCTTATAGACAGTAAACCTCTGTTCTATACGCCTTCCCTAACCATGTTTGCCGAAACGACGACAAAAAGTGCTAAGGTGATGAAACCTGAAGAGCATAGCGCCCTCGCTGTTGGGAACCCTGATTTAGGAGTTGATAACACTGATCTTCCCCTGTCGGAGATTGAGGCTATCTCGTTGCGCCGTGTTTTTCGTGAGGTGAAAATACTTATCCGCTCCGCCGCCACCGAGGGGGCTGTTACTAAAAACGTATCTTACTACGATGTCGTGCATATCGCGTCGCATGGTCAGTTTGATCCTTTGAACCCGCTAAAATCGGCGTTACGGCTTGCCCCCGATATAGGGCATGACGGCTTTTTGTCTGCCGGGGAGGTTTTTTCTTTGGATCTTTCGGCAAACCTTGTGGTTCTTTCCGCATGCCAGACAGGTTTAGGAAAAGTTTCTCGTGGTGACGAGGTCGTCGGGCTTAACAGGGCGTTTTTGTACTCAGGCGCAAGGTCGATATTATCCACCTTGTGGCGTGTAGATGACATGGCTTCGGCCATACTTGTAAAACATTTTTACCGCAATCTTGCGGATAATGGCAAAGCGCAAGCTTTGCGCATGGCGCAGTTGGCGGTAAAAAGAAATTATCCGCACCCGTCATTTTGGGCGGGCTTTACTTTGGTTGGTGATTACCGATAAGTAACTATAAAAACTGGATAAATAGGTTGGCGGAATCAACCATTCAAGTCGGCAGGCTATATCTTCTTTGGTTGGCAATAACTGGCTGGTTTTGTATAATCTTGTGGTAAAATCGTGGTTGGGCTCAATCAGTGTGGCAGGGGTTACCCTAAACTGATAAAAGCGCATTTTAAAAATACTATTAACCTTTGATATCGTTCCTGAATTAATCATGGCGGAAATAGCTGAAAAAAGAACAAGCTTTAAAAAGAGTATACAAGACAACTCTCGTGGAGACGTTCTTGGCAAAATGCTCGCCAAAGATGGCCAGATTACCAGGTCACAGCTAAAAGAAGCCGAGGAAATACAGAAAAAGACGAATGTAAGAACCGGTAAAATACTTCAAAAACTCGGTTATATCGACGAAGACAGCATAATCAAGTTTCTCTCTCGCCAGCTTTCAATTCCCATTGCCGATTTTGCTGAAGAAAAGCCCGACCCTGCGGCCATAAAATTTATTCCGTGGAAGCTGGCCAAGGAACATATGGTTCTGCCAGTCAAGTCAGACGGCAAAACGTTGCGCCTTGCGATGATCGACCCTACAAGCATGAAGGCGATTGAGCTGATTGGCTCGCATGTCAAGCAGACCATAAAACCGCTGGTTATTGCCGAAGAAGCGCTCCTTGACGCCTTTAAGACGTATTACAAAATATCTGATGAGGAATATGACGCGCTTGTAAAAGCCGGTGAACTTGATGATAAAAAAGATGAAGCTGTCGAAGAAATCGACATGGACAAGTTCGACGACATTGGCGGGATTATCTCCGATGCGTCGGAAGAAGTGGAGGTAGAGCAGGAAATAGAAGATGATGGCCAACTGTATAACTCAGGCGATGCCGCCATAATAAAGCTTGTTAACGGCATTTTACTAAAGGCGATACAGCAGGGCGCCTCGGATATACATATCGAGCCTTACGAGAAGAGTTTTCAAGTCCGTTACAGGATGGATGGTTCGTTGTTTCGTGCCATGAACCTGCCGGTTACGATAAAGGCGGCACTGATATCACGCTTTAAAATCATGTCCAACCTGAATATCGCGGAAAAACGCAGGCCGCAGGACGGACGTATCAAGCTTAAGCTTGGCAAGGGTAAAGCTGTTGATTTTCGCGTTAGTGTTTTGCCCACTCTTTTTGGAGAGTCCATTGTCGCTCGTATTCTGGATCAGAGCAATCTCCAGATAGACATGAAAAAACTTGGGTTTACCGCCGCCATGCTTACGCGGTTTTTGGCTCTTATCGAGCGCCCCCAGGGGCTTATTCTTGTTACAGGCCCAACGGGTTCCGGTAAAACGAACACGCTTTATTCCGGCATAAACATTCTGAACAAACCTGATGTAAAAATACTTACGGCTGAAGATCCTGTCGAGTTTAACTTTGCCGGTATCAACCAGGTTAATGTGCGTCCTGAGGTGGGGTTAACGTTTGCTTCGGCCCTTAAGGCTTTTCTCCGGCAGGATCCTGAAATCATATTGGTCGGTGAGATTCGAGACATGGAAACCGCCGAGATAGCGCTTAAGGCTTCAATGACCGGGCATATGGTGTTTTCTACGCTTCATACGAATGACTGTGCGTCAACCATAGGCCGTCTTTTAGATATTGGCATAAAAGGTTATATGGTTTCATCGGCGCTAACTCTTGTTCTGGCCCAGCGTCTTTTGCGCCGTATTTGCGCCAAGTGCAAGATTGAAGATAAAGACATGACCCCTCAAATTCTGCTTGATGCCGGTGTGGCAAAAGAGCAGGTGCCAAAGTTTACGGCGTTTAAGGGTAAAGGGTGCCCCACCTGTTCCGGCACGGGCTACAAAGGCCGTCTTGGTGTTTTCGAGATGATGGAAGCGACACAGCCTGTAAAGGAAGCTATAACTGCGCAGGTGCAGGAGTCTGCTCTTTTGAAAATTGCAATAAAAGGCGGAATGCTGACCTTGAGAATGGACGCCCTTGGAAAGGTCAGAGAGGGTATGACGACCATGGACGAGGTCCTGAAAAGAACAGTCCTGGTAAAAGAGGCTCTGCCCGCATACCTTCAGAACCCTGACGAGCTAACCTTTGAGGATGGCGACCTTATAATCAAGGAAGGCAATACCGATAAAAATTTCTATCAACTCCTGCAGGGCGGGCTCCTCATTACGAAAAGCGGCAGGATCGTGGGCGAAATATCCCAGCCGGGTGAATATTTCGGAGAAATGTCTGCCCTTATGAATCAGCCAAGAACGGCAACTATCAAATCAAAGGGTAAAAGCATCGTAAAAGTCTTCCCTGGTGATAAACTCAAGCAGACTCTTGAGAGCTACCCTGAAATAGCGCTTAATATAATACATTCGCTTATTACACGCTTAAGTGACGCTAACAAAATGCTGGCCCGCGTTGGCGAGCGAGCGCCCAAGTGAGGTGATGCTCAATTTACGAAGGTGGTTTGCCACTCTGCTGTTACCGGCCTGTTTATTTTTTCCGCCCGTTTCATCAGCGCAAAATGAAGAAACGGTTCATAACATATCCCTCTCAAAAGCCGCTTCTGAAGCTGTAAGGAGCAATTTTGATATCGCCATAGAGCGAGTGCGCTTAAAGACTGCGTCCGAGAAAAGAGTGATTGCCGAATCGGAGTTCGATTCTGTGTTAGGTTCCGAGGTTTCTGCCGGAAAAACCAGAACGGCGAACACGTCTGCTTTTGCCAGCCCGGAAGTGGGAGAGAACGATACTGTTTTGGGAAAAGTTTCAGTTTCGCGTAAAAGCAGTATAGGCACAGAATATTCTGTGTCTGTTAATACTGCCCGTGATTTTACCAACTCTGAATTTCAGGGGTTGAACCCATCCTATAGCGGAAGCTTAAACCTTGAGGTAACCCACCCTCTTTTAAAAGGGGCGGGTGTCGACGTTAATAAATGGCGTATACACACGAGCCTGAACAACGAGGATATCGCCCGGCGGCAGTTGAAAATAAAGTTAAGCGAAGTGCTTACATCGGTGCATGAAACCTACTGGGAACTCCTGTTTCTGGTTGAGAACCTGAAAGCTGTAAAGGAGGCTTTAGACAGGGCGATAGATCATGAAACCCGTATTCGTGTGCAGGTTGACGTAGGCTCTATGGCACCTATAGAGATAGTGCAGGCCCAAGCTTTTGTTGCGGCGAACGAAGAGGATCTCATTGAAGCGGAAAACCTGCTTGCCCATATGTCTGACCAGCTTTTAAAGCTTATAACCCCTCATATCTATGATGCTGGAATGTGGAATATTCGCTTAAATCCCGTAGATAATCCTGACGTGGCTTTTCCTGCCATAAACCTTGAAGATAGCGTGGCGATGGCGTTAGAGAAGCGGCCTGAAGTGGCACTGCTTAAAAAAGAAATTGAAAATAAGAACATTGAGCTTGTTTACCTTAAAAACCAGAAATGGCCAAGCCTTGATCTTGTGGCCACGGTAACTCATAACGGAGTCAGGGGAAGAGCCAGAGGGATAAAGAGCTTTAGTACGGGCGAGGAGGCCAAATCGAGTTTTGACGGCGATTATGGTGATGTCTTCTCCGATGTTGGCTCTGGTAAATATTATAACTACCTGGTGGGTCTCAAGTTTTCCTATCCTCTGGGTGCCAGGGCGGGGAGGGCGTCTGAAGCTGTGGCTGTTTATGAGGCTGAAGAAATAGTGTTAAGGCTCAAGGCTTTGGAGCGAGACATAGTTTTAGAAGTGCGCGACGCTGTGCGTGAGATAGAAAGCGGCAAAAAACGGGTTAAGGCCGCAAGGTACGCACGAACTTTAGCGGAAAAAAAGCTGTCTGCGGAGATGAAAAAGTTTGAGGTAGGTGCCTCTACCTCTTTTAACGTGCTTGAGTTCCAGAAAGACCTGACCGCACAGAGAACCGATGAACTACGCGTTATGGCTGAAACGCGCAAGGCGATGGCACGCTATCAGAAAGCGGTTGGCATGGCGCTTGAGTATAACGGGATGGAGTTCGCCGAATAAACCATGACGTCGGCTCTCATTGTTGACATGGACAGACGCTCGTCGGAAACCATGCGCTCCATGCTTGAACGCGCAGGCGTAAGCGTGCGTGCCGTATATGACCCGGCTGAACTAGGCGATATCAATGCGGACTCAGGTTTTGCACTCATTTTGATAAGCCCCTCGTTCCTTGGCGTCTCTGGCGTTGATGTGTTGGATTATCTGCGTTCCGTGGTTCCTGATGCCCGTCTTGCCGTTATTATGGATTGTAAGGATCATGGCGAGGAGGAAAACTATCGCAGAAGGGGAGCGGGGTTTGCGCTTGTTAAACCGTTTTCACAGAAGAGCGTTGACGACCTGCTTAAAATGGCACTCGCGCCAAACCTGGGTGATGAAGAAACAGGTTTTATGGGCATGATAGGCAAATCGCCGGTTATGACATCTCTTTTTGCCACAATACGTTCACTTGCCGAGACAGACGCTTCCGTCCTGATACATGGGCAAACAGGTGTTGGTAAGGAATTAATTGCCTCCGCCATACATCACTTAAGCCGCAGAAAGCAAAAAAGGCTGGTAACTATAAACTGTGGAGCTTTAAGCGAGTCACTTTTGGAGTCCGAACTTTTCGGGCATGAGAGAGGTGCGTTCACAGGAGCCTTTCGCGCCAAGGCCGGGAAGTTTGAATATGGTAACGGCGGAACGGTTTTTTTAGACGAAATCGGTGAGATAAGCCCTGATGTGCAGATACGACTTTTAAAGGTGATAGAGAGTGGTGAGGTGGAAAGGTTAGGGTCGAACCGCGTTATAAAAACCGATACGCGCATGATTTTTGCCACTAACCGGGATTTGGCAGAAGATGTGAAAAACGGCAGGTTCAGAAGGGATCTGTATTACCGTATAAACGTAATTCCTGTTCGGGCACCGGCGCTAACGGAGAGAAAAGAGGATATCCCCGCTTTGGCGGAGCATTTTATGAGAATATACGCGTCGCGCTATGAGCGTAACGTCACAGCGATATCCCCCTCCGCTATGGAGTGGCTGATTGGAAGAAAATGGGAAGGTAACGTGCGTGAGCTTGAAAACGTAATAGAGCGCGGTGTAGTGGTCGCCTCGTCTGACACCTTGACGCTTGAAAACCTCGACCCGGCGCGTGAAGGAACTGGCGATGGCGAGGTCGGCCCCATCTCAGGTGTGACTTACAAGGAAATGGTAGGGCAGGTTATGAGCGTATATGAAAAACGGTATTTTACAAGGCTTCTTGAGGATTGCGGTGGGAATGTAAGCCTTGCCGCGCGAAAAGCGGAGCTTGACCGAAAAACCTTGTATGGCAGGCTTGCGGATTATGGAATAGATCCATCCCTGTTTCGGAAAAAACCAAATGTCTAAGCCGACACTACACATTCACAGCGTAAGCTTTGAACATGGTGATGAAATTTGGCACGGTGTGAAAGGCGGCTATAAAAAGCTTGAAAGGGAATTTAAAAGCCTGTCTCGCAGAGCGCTTTTAATGGCCGGGCCGGAAGACGTCGTTATTTCAGATGATACTGTTGATGAAAAATATATTTCCCTTTTGCGTGATCTGGGCGTTGGCGGAGCTGAAATTCAAATACCTTCACACAGAAGTGCCTCCTGCCTTGTTGAGGACGTAGCGATGAGCCCTGAACTTGTGGATTTTATAAAGTCGTGGGGAGGGGCGACAGAAGTTTATATGCCGAGTCCGGCGGACGGCAAACTTTCAGAAAAAACAGGTCGCTCATTATCTCCCACCCCCTTCGGCGTGGCGACGGCGTTAAACGACAAAGTGTTTTTCACACGCCTGCTAGAGGATATCGACGCTCCCAAAATCGAAACCGTGATAGGTAACTCCAACGCAATGGCGGGAAGGCTTAACAGGGAACCTGACAAAAAAGCCATCGTGCGTGGCGCAAGAAGCGTGGGTGGGTCTATGGTTTTTCCCGTACGAAACAAAAATGAACGCGCCCGCACTTTAAAAGTGTTAAATAAAATAACGGATGAGCGCCTTTTTATTTTTCAGCCGTTCATCGAATCGGCAGAGACTCCTAACTTGCAGTTTTATGTTGGTGAAAAAGATGTCACCCTGTTTGGCGAAACCATTCAGGCGTTAGGGCCTCTAATGGGGCACGTTGGCAACCTGTTCGACAGGAGTGAAAACAAAACGGCCCGCAACCTTATGATAAAGTGGGGTGTGGCCCTGGCCATGGAATCTGCCAGTTTAGGATATCGAGGCGTTTTGGGTATCGATTTTATCGTTACGAAAGATGGAAACGTGTATCCGATAGAGATGAACGCGAGGCATAATACTTCAACCCATGCGTTATGGTTTGTTAACAGGCTTATAACAAAAGACCCGATGATACAGGCGCCATCCGGCATGGCCGCCTATTTTGGCTATTCCGTGTCACGTTCTCTCTCTGCTTCAGAGTGGCTCGATGCATTAGGGAGCCTGGCATTTAACACTTCAAAAATGACGGGCATCCTGCCTTACGACATAAACGGTACCACCTTGCACGCCGTAATCGTAGGCACCGATCATGACGACCGGGTGAGGTTAATTGAGGGCGCAAGAAATATTGCGGCCAGGATATAAAAAATGTTTGCTTTAACGCAAAAACCGGCGTATGAGAGTTTCTACTTCGGTTTGTATGCCGCCGTCTGCTATTAAGTTGTCTTCTGCGCCGTCCCTGTGCTGGTTTATCATCGACTGAAATTTTATTTTTCCAGTTTTAAGGTAGAGTTTGGCACCCCATAAATTATCCTGATCGCTTCCGTTCTCTTTTAAAAGATCGCGCGATTCAGAGTGCCATTCCGCTCCTCCTGCCACGGCTCCCGTTTTTATGTCGCAAACTACCTTTATCATTCCATCGTGACCGCAGGCAAGTAGCTTTAGAAGTTCATCGTCCGCTCTTTGTGTGAGGGTGGTGTTATGAAACTTTTTCGCCATTGCCATCTTCTTGTGAGTATTTACCGTTCGGAGTGACGACACCGCCAGATATAACCATTTTTATACCATCTTCAACTGTCATGTTCATCTCGGTTAAATCTTCTTTGGGAACCATAAGGAAAAAGCCGGACGTAGGGTTTGGCGTTGTTGGGAGAAAAATGTTTATAAGGTTTTCTCCTGTTATATCTTGAGCTTCGCCTTTCGTTGTGCCGGTTATGAAGGCTAAGCAGTATATTCCCGTTCGAGGATATTCTAACATTACGACCTTTGTAAAAGCTTTGTCCGTGTTTGTTGCAAAGGTATCTATTACCTGTTTGGCGCCTGTATACACAGAGCGTCTTACAGGTATTCTGGTTACGATATCTTCGCCAAATTTCCAAAGCTTTTTGCCAAGATAGTTTGTGGTAACAAGGCCGATTAGAAAAACTATCGTAAGCGTAGTTACAACGCCAAGCCCCGGTATCTGGAAATCGTGAGGAATAGGCGCCCCTACCTGTATCAACGCTTGTGTAACCGTTGGCCCCAAGCTATCCAGCGTTCTGAAAGCGAACCTGAACACGAGAATAGTTATAACAAGGGGGAGGCACACAAAAAACCCGGCAAGGAAAACCCTTCTCATTTTAAGCAGTATATGTTTCATTTTTTTTATTACGGCGAAAGTCTTATTACAAGCTGTTCTCTTGCCAGCCTTACGGGGATTGTTCTGGTGGATGGATCCCATACGCGATCCTGAAGGTCTTTTAACATCTGTTGCAGTTCTGCGTCTGTTCTGTCCGGGTCGTGATGGAAGATAACCACCTCCTTAACTCCGGCGTTACGGGCGAGCGCATATGCGTCGTCAAGCGAGGAATGGCCCCAGCCGATTTTCGTCTCGTATTCTTGTGGCGTATACTGGCCGTCTATAACCAGAAGGTCGCTCATCTCAACGAAGTCTATTAACGCTTGCATCTGCTCTTCCACAACAAGCCGCCCTTCCTCTTTGCCCATCTCATCGGCATCGGCGTAAAGGTTTCTGTAGGGCTCGTGGTCTGTAATGTAAACAAACGATTTATTATCTTTAGTGACTTTGTATGCAAGGCATATCACAGGGTGGTTTACATATTTTGTTTCCATGGTTATGCCGTTTCCGATTTTTATTTTTTCTTCCGATATGTCATGGAAAGATAGTTCGGAAGCCAGCTCCGCTACGCGGACAGGGAAATAGGTGTATTCCATCTGGAGACTTAATATTTCCTCCAGGTTTTTCGAATAGTGGACAGGCCCGTGTAGCTTGATTTTGTATTTAGGGCTAAATAGCGGGGCGAAAAAAGGAAGCCCCTGTATATGATCCCAATGCGTGTGAGAAAAGAAAAGGTGTATTTCGCTTACGGTAGGGTCGTTAATAATTTCCATGCCGAGTTTTCGAATGCCTGTGCCGGCATCCAGAATGATAAGCGGCTCTCCTTCGTTACGCACCTCTACACATGGCGTGTTGCCGCCGAATTGCGATGTGTCTGGCCCGGGGGACGGTAATGACCCTCGAACACCCCAAAATCGAATATCCATGCAGTTTAATTAATCGTCGATCTTCTGGAGAAACGCCTTGGCGTCTTCAACCGATTCAGGTAGCCCCATAAGGCACTTTTCCGCCTGGTCGGAGTCAAGCTTGAAAGCCGCCCAAGCCTCTTCTGAAATAGTACCAGTATTTGGGGAGTTTTGAATACCGATTTTTAGCTTATGGCTAAACTGATCGGCCATATGGACAGTAAGCGTAAGCATCTTGTGGTGGTCGTCTTCCATGGAAAATGGCGCGTGATGGTTTCCAATGGCCATAATCAGTGATTCAGGGAATTTCCAGTGACGGGCCACAACTCCGCCCAGTTCGGAATGTGATATCCCGAAATGTTCATTTTCCAAATCAATTCTGGGGATGTCGGGCTTGTAAGCAGGGTCATATATCGTTTCGCATTCTTCCTGAAACTTTTGTATCAGCACGGCGCGTCCCATGTCGTGCAGTAGCCCGGCTATAAAAAACTCCTCCACCTCAAGAGGGCTTGCGCCCATCGTTGTTCCCATCGTTCTTGCCGCAATGGCGCACCCCAGGTTATGTTGCCAGAACTCCTCGTTTGAGAACCACTTAAAGTCGTCCTTAATGCCGATGGAACTTACCACGGCGATTGAGAGGGCCATGTTTTTTACCGTGTTGAACCCTAGCATGATGACGGCGCGGTTCAAGGATGATATGGCTCTGTTGGGCCCGTAAAAGGCGGAGTTTACCAGCCGCAAGAGTTTTGCCGTTAGCAGTGGATCCATCGATATGGTGTTGACAAGGTCTGTAGGGGTGGTTTTAGGGTTATTCGCCAAAGAAATAATTTTCATTACCACCGGTGAGAATCCCGGTAGTTTTTCGACGAACTCTACTAAATCCTTACGGTCTAATGTTGCCAATGTGCTTGTTTTTTATGGTTGGTTTTTTCCGATTATTCTAGCATAATATGCGAGAGTGCGTATTAGGGGGCAATTCTTCAAAATTCTGTAAAGTTACTGGAAACATGGATAGATGGTAAGGCATATCGTATTTTTTAAATTAAAACCGGGTGTTTTAGAGAAGGAAAAAGATCAGTTCGTAAAAGAGCTTCTGGATCTGCAAAACAAAATAGACGTGGTGCGGGCTGTCGAGGTTGCCTCTGATATCGGCAAAAAAGACAATTCTTGCGATATCGTGTTAAATTCGCTTTTTGATTCGATGACTGCGGTGGCGGAATATGCCGTTCATCCGGCGCACATGGAAGTTCTTAAAACCGTAAAAACGTTGTGTGAAACGACGTTCAAAATCGACTATAAAACCAAGCTCGTGTGTATATAGGCTCTTTTATTTGCGCTCTTTTATCACTTTTGCCGGAGAGCCAATGGCGACGACATTAGGCTGAATATCTTTATTTACAAGCGCCCCTGCACCCAGAACCACATTGTCGCCGATATCAATGCCGTCTAAAACCGTGACTCTTGCGCCGATCCAGCAGTTTTTACCAATTTTCACCCCTTTACTTGTCCAGCCATGATCGAGCACCGCCTCATCAACGTCATCAAAGTTGTGTGACGTGGCAAATATGGATGCGTATGGCCCCAAAAGTGTTTTTTTACCTATGGTGATACTGGAGTTAGACGATATGTTGCACCATGTCGATATGTTTACGAAATCCTCAAATTCGATATTGCCATCCTTGCAACTTAAAATAGAGCCGCGCCCGATATAACAGTTATTGCCAAGGCGTATACCATGGTTGCCATCTCCTTTTGCGTCGAGAAATGCACCATCGTCAAGTATTGTTCTGTCACCGATTTTTATTTTCATCGGGTGGCGGAACCAGACGTCCGTTCCGAACACCACGCCATGGCCGACTTTTCCCAAAATCATGGGATAAAAGGTTTTACGCAGAAGTATTCCTAACGCTCCGGGAATACGGGAGAAAAATAGCGTGATAATCTCAAACTTTACAAGAAACCAGAGCGAGCGGGAGCCTATTACAAGATCCTGGTATTGCCGAAGGCGAGATTTGCCTTTGGAGCCATACTCGTGCTGTATCTGTATATTCAGTTTTTTTTCGTCCCTGTTCATCTTTTTTCCGGATACTTTATGTAGCGTTCATAATGGGGAAACAGTCTAACGCATATTGCGGGAAAGATCATATGTATGAGGATGTCAAATTCTGGAATTCCCAGCATTATGTGTTACAATGCGCCCTTTTTACTCTAGGTAGGATGAAAAGGTAAGTGAAATCGGCTAAACAGCGGATAGGCTTCTGGCTCGGCATCTCCGTTACCCTGTTTTTTGTCGGCTGGGCTTTGCTCAAATATGATTTTGATTCAGTGGGCACGGCATTGATGAAGGCCAACTATTGGTGGGTGATCCCTGCGGCTATTTCTGAATTTATTTTGATGTATATGCGCTCTGTAAGGTGGTGTTATTTTCTGGCTCCTATCAAGCCTGTTTCAATACGCAACTCCTTCATGGCGACTTCTATCGGATTTTTGGCGAACATGGTCCTGCCAGCCAGAATCGGTGAGTTCGTAAGGGCGTTTGCCATCGCCAAGAAGGAGAAGATAAGCCGTAGCGCCTCTCTTGGCACCGTGGTGATAGAACGTGCCATCGACGGGTTCTCGTTTGCCATAGTCATACTTATCGTGTTTCTAACGGTTGATGCAACTATCGAACGGGCTACATACTGGGAAACGCTAAAAACCACGGCGTATATGGTGAGCGCTTTTTATATCCTGGTGTTCACGGCCTTGTTCCTTTTTCATAAACGCGTAAAGATCGTGGAATGGACGATAGACCTTACGCTTGGCGTCTTGCCGGAAAACATATCTACGATAGCCAGAAGGTTGCTTGAGTCTTTCAGGAGCGGGTTCGGTTTTCTTGAGAGCGGGCATCATATACCCGCGATCGCTCTCTGGACTGTTGCTTTCTGGGCCATAGCAGGGTGGAGGAATATAGCTTTTTTCTATGCCTTCGGGCTTAACGACCTGCCGTATGTCGCCATGTTCGTAATTCTTTTGGCACAGGTTATAGGCACCATGATTCCGGCCGCTCCGGGCTTCGTTGGGCCATATCACGCTGCAACGATAGCGGGCCTTGCGCTTTATAATATCGATAGCGAGCTTGGGCTTTCCATCGCCATTGTTATGCATGTGACCATGTTTATTACCAACTCTCTGCCGGGCGTTGTGTTCCTGTGGTTGGAAAAGATCTCTTTTACGGAAATAAAGCATCAGGCCGAAGAAGAACAGACCTAGGTTTTATCTCAAACGCGCCCGTTTCAGATGTTCGTTAACATGCACCCGAATACATGTTATATTCCTATAGCGGGGGATGTTCGTAATATAAACGCTTAGTCGTTTTTCGCCTTTGG
>JAJRTC010000159.1 GCA_024278445.1 Nitrospirota bacterium | reverse complement strand
CTTAAACAGGGGCTTTTAAAAAGTGCTACGCCGGGTGCGTGCCTCACTCCACTTGGAATCTGGTATCACTCGATAATAGAGAGAAAAAGATGAAATTTGCAGAATATTTTCTTGAAGATAACTCCTTCCGGTTTTTAAGCGAAATACGCAATGGCAACGAGCCGTGGTCATCTATAAAAGCGATAGACCTTATAATAAAAGAGTATGTGGAATCCGTTTCCGAATCCGGGCTGGGAGACATTGAAGACAACTGCCAATTAAACAACATAACAGGACTAAACGGCGAAACCATAGAAAACTCTATCGTGGTGAAACAGTCATTCATTCTAACTGAACCCTTATGCATAAGCGCTGAGCAAATTTTTATTGGGGCCGGAACATTTTTAGAATCAGGCGCGATAATAAAAGCTCCATGCGTTATAGGTAAAAACTGCGAAATTCGTCAGGGCGCTTATATGAGAGGTAATGTGATAATCGGCAACAACTGCGTTGTAGGGCACGTTACGGAAGTAAAAAACTCTATTTTTATGAACGATACACACGCAGGGCATTTTGCCTATGTAGGCGATTCCATATTGGGAAGCCATGTAAACCTTGGCGCAGGCACCAAGCTTGCCAACTTGCAATTCCGTTCCCGTCAGGAAATAGATGAAAACCGTATCAACACCATTATTGTGCGAAATAACGGCGAGCGAATAAACACGGGCATCTTTAAACTAGGGGCGGTAATTGGCGACTATACCGAGATCGGATGCAACACGGTAACGTCACCGGGAACGATTTTAGGAGCCAACTGCTGGGTCTACCCTAACACAACCGCCCCTAAAGGCTTTTATCCTGCCGGAAGTATTATAAAAAACTCAGGCGGTGACGCTGTGCAGATAGTAAAAAGAGCAACCTGACACAAAAGGAAAACGAGCTGATGCGTAGAATTTTCCAGATTTCCGTTTGCGTGTTTACCCTTACCTACGCGTCTATATCTGCCTTCGGGCAAGCTTTAGAAAATGAAAAAACCGTTTTCACTGAAAGTAACGAACAAGGGGAAGTTAAAGTTGTCGAAAGCCGTGGTGGGCTTGCTCACAAACTATATCTAAACGGCTGGGTTATCGCTTTTACCGGAGACGGTACAGGCCGCCGCGCCACCTATCCTTTTGTGCTTGCCCCTGCCAGTAAAAAAGTTTTGATCCACGGTTTGGGAAGCGGGGCGGAAATTGCGGCGGCAATCTTGGGCAGAGCGCAGACGGTAGATGTGATATCAAACAATAAAGCTATTGCCACAGCTACAAAATTTTTCTCAAGCTCACATCGTGGAGTGCAAACAGAACCCAAAACCAACGTTATAAATAGTAACGGGAACTGGCCGGACAAAGGCGCTTACGACATAATCATTGCAGGCTTAACCTTTGCAGGGGCTGAGAACGATTATAAAACCGTCACGCTTCACAGTTTTGAGCGTGGAGCAAAACTTCTGTCGCCAAAAGGCGTTATGGCGCTATGGTTACCGTTAGATAAAATTCCAAATGCGACTATGCGCTCTATCACATCCGCTTTTTTTGCGGTTTTTCCAAACGTATCTGCGTGGTACGGAGACATAAACCCCGTTAACTCATGGGTCTTACTGATGGGCTCTCGTGAGAATATCGTTTATGACGCTAAGGAGATAAGTGCGCGTTTATCCACCATCGTGCCAAACGGATATCTGGCTGAAGGAGCAAATACATACAGCTTTTTATCGTTTTATATTTCCAATAGCAAAAAAGCTCAAAACGCAGTAAAAGGTATTTCTCCTTTTTCAGAGAGTGATATAGCGTTGCTTAAGACGCAAGTCTCTAAAAGCGATATTGTACAATCTGTAGAAAACTTCATGTTCTGGCGTATCTACAGAACCCCGGTAACAGAAATTGTGGCTTCGACTAAACCGATAAAGGAAAAACTGCTTTCATACTTTAGAGGGCGCGGAATGATTATAGAAGGGCGTAAAACAGCAGTTAGAGGAAAAGTCGCCAAGGAAATTGAGTGGTATGACAAGGCGGTCATAAAAGCGCCGGAGGATGACCATTTGGCCCTCTCATATCTTGCGGTGGGGCTAAGATATTACAAAAGCGGACTTTTGGGGAATGCGGCAGAGCTTATTGAAAAAGCAAAAAAGATAGCGCCTAACCAGCCCAGAATACGATTTTACCTGGGCCGTACATACGAAAAGATGGGAAACAGCACAAAAGCCATCGCAGAATTTTCTGCTCTTAAAAAAATTGCGCCAGGATATAGACAGGGAGTAATAATCAAACCTAAAGGGGGCACTCCCGCCACTTCGCGATAACAAAACTCTTTGTGTGCCACATTGTAACTTTGAGCTATTTCAGGTAGATTAGATTTTGGTGTACGACTTGCGGTAATTTTTATTTTTATAAAATCTTATCAATTGCGACTATGAAAAAAATATTTTTATTCTTCCCGCTTGTCATGATAGCGGCGGCGTGTGTGGCCCTTGAACCCGTATCGGAAGATGTGGCCCTTGAAAGATCCAAGGCTATGATAGAAGAATTGGGGGGGAATCTTTCAAAACATCTGAAGGAAAGTATTATCAGCGCAGGTTTTGTTGAAGCCATTGACGCTTGCTCTGCAGTTGCACAGGAAACCCCTGCAAAGATGAACAAAAAAAACAGGGGAACAATTCGTCGGGTAAGCCTAAAACTTCGCAACGAAAAAAACGCGCCGGACGACTATGAAAAAAACGTTCTTATTCAAATGGAGAAGGATCACGCAAACCAGGAGCTTAAGGATATTTATAAAAGCGTTGTGAAAAATAAAAGAGGGAAACCGACGTTGCGCGTTATGAAGCCCATACTGGTAAAATCGCTATGCCTCAACTGCCATGGAACACCGTATACATGGAAACGAGCGGCTATAAAAAGAGTGTTGGAAATATACCCCGACGATAGGGCAACCGGATATGCCTCAGGTGAGGTGCGTGGCGCATTCAGTGTTGTATACCCTTTGCAATAAAATATTTAACATAAAATGAACAGATTTTTTGTCAGGTCACTTTTTCTGGCTATTTTAGCTTTCTGGTTTGTTCCTTCGTTCTCCTATTCGATAAAAGAGGGCGCCACCCTACCCGATTTTACCCTCCAGAATATGGATGGTAGCGAAACCACGCTCTCTTCGCTACGCGGCAACTGGGTGCTGTTAAACTTCTGGGCGACATGGTGTGTCCCGTGCAAAGCGGAGATGCCAGCTCTTGGAAAAGCTTATGAAAAGTATAAAGATAATGGCGGGGCAATCCTTGGAATAAACTATAAGCAAAACGCCAAAACTGTTGCTAAATATTTGAGTAGCAATAAAGTTCCATTTCCCATACTGCTCGACCCCAAGGGAAAGCTATCTAAAAAACTTAACGTATTCGCCCTTCCTACAACATTTTTCATAGGGGCGAACGGCTCTCTTTTAGGCACCCACACCGGAGCGTTGACGTTTGACGAACTTGACGAATGGATCGCAGATTTAGCGAAAAAAGAATAAAAGGCCTCACGGAAAAATAGCTTGTGATCGGCCTCTTTGATGTCAGGCTGGAATTTGTTCCCAATTTAGCCTATTTAGCACGCTTTTTACAGCAAATTGGCGCTAAACTTGCCGAAACGCAGGAGATACAGTAACATTCAAGGAATAGGTAGTTTTTTTCAGTTAATGTCTCAACCACGCTCGTGTGGCTGGTTCGTGAAGTGCAATGGATGATATAAGCGCAGGACTGGCAAATCCCGTTTGGGCATTTGGCTCTGGCAAGGGGGGAGTGGGCAAAACATTTCTCACTTCCAACATCGGCATTCTTTTGGCCCAGGAAGGCTACCATGTCGTCCTGTTCGATGGAGACATGGTAGGCCCCAACCTTCATACTGCGCTCGGCGTTGGCCGTCCGCAAAAAGCCTTGTCTGATTTTATCCTTGGCAAAGTCGATTTTCTTGAAGAACTTCTGGTTCCTACCAAATATAAAAACCTGAGCCTTATACCTGGCGCGGAAAACGCTCTTAATGCCGACAATCCCAACTATACCTTCAAAAAGAAGCTTGAAAAAAAGTTACATGCGTTAAAACATGATTTTATTATCATGGATAACGGGTCTGGGGCCGGGTTCGGAGTGACCGACCTTATGAGCATAGGCGACACCGAAATATTGGTCACCTCGCCTGACCCTTCTTCTATCGAACTTGTCTACCGCTCCTTAAAAGTAATAATCTATCGCAGAATGCGTTCTTTGGCAGGGCACCCTGACTTTGAAAACTGCGTTGATGAAGTAATGATTGAAAACCCGTCTGTAAGTATGCTGGAACTTATTGACCGGGTTCTCACAAAGATAGAAAAAAAAGACCGCAAACCGGCGGAGAAAATAGAAAAACATCTTTATAATGGCAATCTCAAGCT
>JAJRTC010000158.1 GCA_024278445.1 Nitrospirota bacterium | reverse complement strand
TATGTTGGCCTGTTTTCTACATGGCACATGTCTTCGCCATCTTTTATTCCCTCTCGCGCGACCAACGCTTTCATAAAATCGGTAACCCGCTCGGTTCCGTCCATGGCACCCAGGCGTTCAATCATTTCATTGGCCGACATCAGGCGATCTACCAATATTTTAGAGAGGTTTATCCCGGCCGCAGGATAAGAACCCATAAGCTCTATGAACTTATTATTTTCTATTTTGAAAAGCTTGGTGTTTTCCAAAGCTATAGCCGTTGCGGAACGGGGCGAGTTTGAGAAAAGTGACATTTCACCTATGATATCGCCACTTTTAATTGTGCAAACAATAATTTCCCTGTTGGCGTCGTTGTCTATAATTACCTGCAGAGAACCGCTCGCCACTAAATAGAGCCAGCCGCTCTCATCGTTACGATAAAAAAGGTATGAGCCTTTAGACAGGTTCACAGGGGACATATATCTTGCGATATCTTGCAGATCTTCTCTCGGAAGACCTGCAAGTATATTGATATCGTGCAGTGTGTCTATGTCATTCATGACGCGTTAGAAATGCGCATGAGCTCCCTGCGGTTATTAGTCAGATAAAAAAGTTGTTCAGTTGGCTAATGCCTTGGTCAATAATACGGACGCTTTATCTTCCTGGATACCCTTGGCTTCGGCTATTTCGCTAACAACCAGCTTGTGGGCATTGTCAAAAACCTGTTGCTCACCAAAAGATAAGCCCTTTTTCTCCTTGAGTAAGAACAGGTCGCGGTATACCGAGGCTACCTCGAATATTGAACCTGACTTTATTTTCTCAAGGTATGTTTTCTGCCTTTTGTTCCAGTTGGACTCGATTTTTTCGGCACTGCTATCTTTTAGAATTCTCATGATTTTCGGCACTTCTCTTTTCTGGATGACTTTTCTCATGCCAACCATTTTTGCCGATTTCACAGGTGCCATTATGGTCATGCCACTGGTTGTAAAGCGGATGATGTAACACGACTCGTCAAGCCCGGCAGATTCCCCGGATTCGATTTTGGTGATTGTACCAATACCGTGAGACGGATATATTACTTTTGAGCCAATAGAAAAGGCTACCTGCTGTTTGGATGCTACCACTAGTGAAGACCCCCGTATGAAAAGTACAACAAAAATAGCTGTCATACTAACATAACCGCCAGTTACCGTCAAACTACCGGCAACTCTCTTGCCCCTGTGAACAAGTTCTGATATGCATAAATGCTGTGTGCGGGTAAAATTCAGGCTTGATCGTTGGCCTTTTTGCCTTATAGTCAGCCATTTTAAATTCAGGGTATTAGCTTCATGGCGCCTTTAAAAACCGTATTTGCCCGTGTAGACGCTTCTTTAACAATAGGATCGGGCCATGTAACTCGTCTTCTCGCCTTGGCAGAAGAAATGAAGTCGCGCGGGGCTTTGGTTGAATTTATCTGCCGTAAATATCAGGGGAATTTAATTTATCTCATTGAAAGGAACGGGTTTGTAGCTAATGGCCTCCCGGCGGCAGGTGTGTGGGATCAGGAAGAGGACGCAAACCTTACGCACGCTATTATTAAAAAGCGGGGCGGGGCCGGCTGGCTTTTGGTTGATCGCTACGGAATAGATGCCAGATGGGACAGGCTTTTGCGTCCCGTGGTGAAAAATATTATGGCACTGGACGACCTTGCAAACGTAAAACGCGATTGCGATGTTTTACTTAATCAGAACTACTTGCCGGGCATTGAAGCGGAATATCGCGATCTTTTGCCACACGATACAAAACTGCTTTTAGGGCCACGGTACGCTCTTTTGCGGGCGGAGTTTGCCCAAGTGAGGGGTAGGGGCGTTACGCCGCGTTCAGGCGACATAAAACGTATTCTGGTGTCTTTCGGTGGCGGGGATAACTCAAATGCCACCCTGATGGCCATGCAGGCGCTTAAGCTTTTAAGGCTCGATAATATTGACGTCGATATAATCGCGGGCCAGTCTGAACAACGTGCTGATGAAATAAAAAAACTTGCAGACGCTCTGGGGGCGAACCTGCATGGTTCCGTGGATAATATGGCAACCTTAACGGCACGCGCAGACCTTGTTATAGGGGCTTTGGGCGTCTCTACATGGGAGAGGATGTGCCTTGGCGCCATGTCTCTTATCGTTACCGTGGCGGATGTTCAGGAACGTGTGGCGCAGGCGCTGGGCAAAGATGAGTATGCGATATATTCAGGTCGGCTGGAGGAGGTTTCACCTGCCATGCTGGCTGATGCCGTGAACGATATCATAACAAATAATTCAGTCTTTTATCCGCTTTATGAAAAGGGGATGAGCCTTGTTGACGGGCAGGGTGCCAAAAGGGTTGCAGATACGCTTGGTTGAAAATTTGGCGTTTGCTTGATACGCTGTAACCGCTAACGGATAAAAAATTGGAATGGGAAAATCGCGCCCCACAAACTGCGTGAGACGCGATGCGCCCTTCCCCATTCCAAATGATCTGCTTCAGATGAGGAAAACTGAAGCAGGGGAACGACTTTTATTGTCGAACCGGAGGGGTAATACTGCGCCCGGTTCCGGCTCGACGATAAACCTTACTGCTACTACTTCTTGGGCGCGACGAATCTATCATTTTCGTTCTTAACCAATGTTTTTACGTTGGTCTGTGGCACATGGCACTGCACGCACTGAAACCTTCGCAGGTTCAGCTTTCCGGCTTTTACGTGCGTTGCCGGTATGGATATGTCGGCACCTACGTCATGGCAACTCAAACACTCGTTGTTGCCTATCTCAACTGCAAAACCTTCAATGCTGTGAGGAATTTGTGGCGGAGCCCCGTTATAACCTCTTGGCAACAGCTTGTTAGAGCCTGGGTCCTCGCCTTTGTACTTAAGGGCTACAGGATTCACATTGTCTTTAAACATGCTGTTGGGCCGTAAGGTTTTTACGCCGCCCATTTCGTCTGAGGCGATTGCCACACCAGTCATGGTGAACGCCAAAAGTGTAATTGCCAGAATAATTCTTTTCATGATTATTTCTCCCCCGTCTTTTATGAT
The DNA here is from genome assembly GCA_024278445.1 of Nitrospirota bacterium. Lineage (GTDB taxonomy): Bacteria > Nitrospinota_A > UBA7883 > UBA7883 > JAJRTC01 > JAJRTC01. The sequence goes on along the minus strand of JAJRTC010000158.1, from coordinate 6,044 downwards.
CCAGGTTTTAGAGTAAAACTTAACGAGCCGTTGCCGGCATAGTCCACGCACGCTCCGCAGAGCGTACACTCGCCGTTCTGACGCTCGTGATTCAAAATATTAACCAAAGCGGCAGGCTCAGGGCATACTTCACCTATATTTTTAGGTATCGAACCACGCCCCTCGTTTGCCACTACTTTCATAAGCGAGAACTTTCCCAAGGTCGAGTAGAACGCGCCTTGCGGGCAAAGGCTTTTACACCAGCCGGAACGCGCTACACCTAACTCGTAAAGAAAAAGAATTCCCACGATCATCCAACTAACAGCCCCGATTCCAACTCCTTCAAAAAGAATAGCCCTGTGAAGGATCGATACAGGGTTGTACATCTCATACAAAGCGACGCCAGATATGGTCGCCCCAACAAGTACTATCCCCATCATGTAATACTTCGTCGAAGACGAAAAACCCTGGAACGGGCGTTTGATCTTCAGCTTTCGGGATAGCCAGTTGGCAAAATCGACCACTACTCCAAGCGGACAAACCCACCCGCAAAAAGCCCTGCCTCCCACGACAAGATAAAGCGCACCAACAAGAACTGCCCCGATGATAGCGGTCTGGTAAAGGCCGCCCGTGGCAAAATACGACTGTATGGCTAAAAGCGGATCTACGGCAGGGATAACCCCTAAAAATGTAGAGCCGGAATAGTTGCCAACCAGTACGTTCACCCCGCTCCGGGCAGACACAAGGAAAAGCGCCAGTATGAGCAGGAAAGTAAGTCTTCTTGTAACCCACCATTTGCCATACCTCATTGCCCCTCCTCCAGCCAGCCAAAGCGGTAGTGGCGCCCCAATTTACCTTTCACCTGTTTTACAGCCATCACTTTTATGGCTGGCTCTTCCAGGATGCAGGCGTGTTCGCATTTGCCGCAACCGGTGCATTTATCTGAGTGAACTACAGGTTCGAAAATGGAATGTCTCCTGGTTCTCTCGTTCACCCGATATTCCAGGGTAATGGCTTGCCCCTGTATCGGGCAGGCCGTAAAACAGACTTCGCAACGCAGGCCCTGCAAGGCGATGCAGTTTTCCCTGTCGGACAAGACAGCAAGCCCCATGGTCGCCTTGTTGATATCCGTTAGCCCGTGGTCCAAGGCGCCGCTTGGACACACGGGCACACACGGAATATCCTCACACATGTAACAGGGGACGTTACGCGCTACGAGGTAGGGAGTGCCAGGAGCAACGCCACTGCCTGGCTCTCCCATGAGGATCGAATCGTAAGGACATGCCCGTACACACTGGCCGCACTTTACGCATCTTGAGATAAATTCCATCTCCTTCAGCGCACCCGGCGGCCTTTGGGCGTAAACCCGTTTTTCGGCCCCGGAAGACAGCACGGCCAAAGCGACACCGCCGCCCACAACTCCCACAAAACCGCCGAGGGACAGAAAACCCCTCCTCGTGGTCGTCATGCCGACCGGAGGCCGACCGCTCTTTGCCGAACGGTCAACCCCACTGCCGTGACTCTGTGTTACAGACGTGTCCATCTAAAATAAAGCTCCTTACGCCTTGCTTATCTTCACAGCGCACTTTTTAAAGTCAGACTGTTTGGATATCGGGCACGTAGCATCAAGCGTAACCTTGTTGATGAGGATAGACTCGTCAAACCACGGCACATAGATCAAGCCTTTCGGAACCTTGTTTCTGCCAAGAATCTCGGCCCTTGCAACGATATGCCCGCGTCGGGACTCAACTTTCACAAGGTCGTTTCTCTTGATGCCTTTAGCTTTCGCGTCATCCGGATGGATAGACACCGTAGCGCTGGGCACGGCTCTGTGAAGCTCGGATACGCGGCGCGTCATAGTGCCTGAATGCCAATGCTCAAGAACGCGGCCCGTGCAGAGCCAGAGCGGGAATTTGCCATCCGGGCTTTCTGCGGCCGGTGCGTAGGGCCTAAGCCAGATGTTCGCCTTGTTGCCGGTAGTTTTGTTTCCGTAGAACGAATAACCTGCGCCTGCGGGAACATAAGGGTCGGAACCTTCAATAAACCGTCTTTCGGTCTCCTTGCCGTTAACGACGGGCCATTTCAAGCCGCGTACCTTGTGGTAGGTGTCAAACGGAGCCATGTCGTGGCCGTGGCCCTCGCCGAATTTGCGATACTCCTCGAAGAGAGCTTTCTGGATATAAAAACCAAAATGTTCCGCTTCGTCGTTCAAACCGCCGCTTGGCGCCGGAAAGTCTTTTGCAAGCCTGCCGAACATCTGGTCGTAAACGGTTTTGCCTTTAAGGTCGGGCCTTTTGGCGATAAGGTCAGCCGGCCATACTTCTTCCAACTTGAACCTTTTGGATATTTCGGCTAACTGCCACAGGTCAGATCGTCGGTCGTCGTTGACTTTTACCTGCTGACGCCAGAACTGGGTTCTGCGCTCGGCGTTACCATAGGCACCCTCTTTTTCGTAGATCATCGCCGTTGGCAGTATGACGTCCGCCACCTGTGTTGACGCACTTGGGTAAATCTCGGAAGTGACTACGAAGTTTTCCGGGTCGCGCGCGGCTTTAATCCAGTTATTAAGGTTCGGGAAATCCTGGAACGCATTGGCGCACATGACCCAAAGCAGGTTTACCTTTTTGTCTTCCAACGCACGCATCATTTTAACTGCGTGTGTTCCAACTTTCGGGTTAACCGTTCCTTCAGGCAGATCCCATATCTTCTCGGCAATATCGCGATGAGGCTTTTTCTTAACCACCATGTCTGCCGGAAGCCTGTGGGCGAACGTGCCTACCTCGCGGGCCGTGCCGCAAGCCGAAGGCTGGCCTGTTAGCGAATACGGGCTGTTGCCAGGGGTGGAAATCTTGCCCGTGAGCAGATGGATGTTATACACGATGTTATTTATCCATGTACCACGTGTATGCTGGTTCATGCCCATTGTCCAGAAGCTAGTTACACGACGTTTCGGGTCGGCATACTGCTTGGCCAACGTTAAGAGTTTGTCTTTCGGAACGCCTGAAATTTTGTGAGCTTTTTCGATGTCGTACTCGGAGACGAACTTTTTGTATGCCGCAAAATCGGTCATCTTGCCGGCACCTGCCTTGCTACGGTTCTTCTGGCCCTGCTCCAGCGGATGGCTTGCACGCAAGCCGTAACCTATGTCTGTCGGGCCTACTTTGAAGTTACAGTGTTTCTTAACAAAATCCTCGTTCACCGCACCTGTTTGAATGATGTAGTTCGCGATATAGTTTGCGATAGCAAGGTCTGACTGCGGAGTGAAAATAAGCACGTCGTCTGCGAGAGCTGAACTTCTGTTGTCTATCGTGCTCATGTTGTAAAGCTTCACACCCTTGTTGGAAAGCTTACGGTTCATTATCCTGCTAAACAGAATCGGGTGCATCTCAGACATGTTCGCACCCCACAAAACAAAAGTGTCGGCATGCTCTATGTCGTCGTAGGACCCCATAGGCTCGTCGATACCGAAAGTTTTCATAAACCCTGCGACAGCGGAAGCCATGCAATGCCTTGCGTTCGGGTCAAGGTTGTTGGAGCGAAGGCCGGCTTTCATGAACTTAACGGCCGCGTAACCTTCCCATATCGTCCACTGGCCGGAGCCGAACATTGCGACGCCGTCCGGGCCTTTCTTTTTTAATACTTCACGATATTTGGATTCGATAAGGTCGAACGCCTGATCCCATGTGGCTTCCTTGAAGTCTCCGTTTTTGTCGAACTTGCCGTTCTTCATGCGGATAAGCGGTTTTTTGAGCCTGTCTTCGCCATATTGGATTTTTGACAGGAAATATCCTTTGATACAGTTTAAACCGCGGTTGACCGGAGCGTCCGGGTCACCTTTGGTGGCGACTAGCCTGTTGTTTTTAACTCCGGCTAAAATGCCGCAACCTGTTCCGCAGAAGCGGCACACGGCCTTGTCCCACTTGATGCCGTCGTTTGCCGCTGTGGCGGGCAATGGCATGCCGGTGGCGGCGGCCAATGTTGCGGCGGCCGCCGAAGATTTAATAAAGTCTCGTCTTGACAGATCCATAATAACTCTCCCCCTACTAATTGCTGTTTGGATTATTATTCAGCTCTGGTGATTGGTTCCACCCCTCTGGAAATGGGCTTTTGGAATCTTGCCCAAGTGCCGGAACAGGTTCCGACGGGTCACCGGTTTCATCCTCGAAATGGTGATACGCCATGACAGCGCTTAGCACGCCATCGATGTCGTAAATCTTGCGAATAGCTTTTACTTCCTCCTTTGTGTTTTCCCTCTCCAGCACTGCGACTACTTTGCCGTCATCAAGCGTGTGGTGGATCTCAAGCCCTTCAAACTCGTTAAGAGCTGTGATAGCCGCTTCACGCTTGTCTGGATCTATTGCTATAAGTACCCCTGAAATGTTCATAAAACTTCTCCCCCGAACTTTTGCTTCTCATATTCAGGCTCACATTCTAGGCCCTGTTTTGCAAAATCGCAAACTATTTTTTCAAAAAAGATAAATCTTTATAAAAAACAAGAATTTACATTTAGTAAGATGGCGCTTTTTGATAAAGCTAATTGTATCAATGGGATGATTGTGTGGGTGTTTATCAAAAATAATAACAATGGATCTGTTTTTAGCGTATTTGCCCGTTTTTTTTTGAGAAGGCAGGAATTGTTTTATTGAAAATGATAAAGTTTTGCCGGTGGGGAAACCGGCTAATCAAACGATATCGCGAGGGCTAAATATGTGATATTCGGCCTGTTACGGTGTTGGTCTCCACACTTTTATGTCAAGCCCGATAGAACTTTCAAGGGCTACCTGTGTCTGGTTGATCTCTATTACAAGCGCAGGATTTTTTTGCATGACTTTAACCATGCTTCCCGGAACAATACCGAGCGATAGCAGTTTTTCCATACGCGTTTCATCCGTAGTATTTATCGATGAAATTTTTGCCGATTGATTGGCCCTGATTTCGCTTAACGGGATAATAAGGCTTCCAACCGATTTTTTTGCCTCGATACAACACTTACCCTCCGGTATTGGTGATCCATGCGGACATGTTTTAGGGTGGCCCAGGAGTACGCAGATAGACTCCACCAACTCAGGGGCAAGTATATGCTCAAACTCGCATGCCGCCTGTTCGGTTTCCTCCGGTGTTTTGCCAAGCACATCTACCAGCAGTCTTTCTGCCAGCCTGTGGCGCCTTATAATCTCCTGTGCCGATTCTTTCCCCTTGGCGGTAAGTTCGATATTCGCACCGTCAAACTTAATCGCACCGTTGTTGGCAAATTCGTTTAACGCGGTTTCAAAGCGGCTGGAGTGGTCATGCTCCCTCAGCGAGGTCAGGGTCAGGTCGTGACACTCGTCTAAATGCCACAGGATTTCCAATAGTTCGTCTTTTTCGTAGTTTTTTCCCTCGTGTGCCATTTCTCACTCCTTTATCAAAAAAGCCTGACCAGGATATTAAGCACGCCACCCACGCCGATGGCTATCATTATAATAGATAGGTTTATGTATGCAGTCACTTTTAATCCAAGCTCCTTTAACATTGCCATGGTGTTAGACGCGCACGGTATGAAAAGGGTCATGACGGTGAGGCCGACGACGACCTGATAATAGTCGACCTCTCCTGCGTCAAACATGTTTTTAAAATAAACGGCACCAAGCTCCCTCCTTGACAATACCAGTATGAACACCTCGGTTGCCTTGTCCGGCAAAGATAAAATTCCGGTGATAACCGGGCTTGCGATGGCTTCTATAGTTGTGAGAAGGCCCGTTTTTTCCAGCGCAAACATAAGCATCGCTCCTAAAACGAAAAGAGGAAGCGCTTCTTTTAAAAACCCTTTAACGCGGAAATAGGTTTTCTTGACGATGTTTTTGAAGTTGGGCAGTTTGAACGGCGGAAGCTCCATGATGAAGTCAGACGCCTTGTCGCTTTTCAGCATCTTGTTTAAAAGAACGCCGCAGACCATCTGTGTCGCAACCACGGTTCCTACGACAATCAATATGGCAGAGAATGGCGTGGTGGCTAAAATGGCCAGCATTACGCCTAGTTGCACGGCGCACGGCACTCCAAGGGCTATCAGGAACGAGGCGATTATT
>JAJRTC010000157.1 GCA_024278445.1 Nitrospirota bacterium | reverse complement strand
TGTTTATCCGGTGTATGCCTGCGTGAACTGCTCCGTCAAAAAAGAGGCCGTCCGCCGATAAGGCGTGGCTTGTTCCGTCTATGCTCAGAAAAAAATCTCCGGCGACGACTATGCCTACATTTCCCCCCTCTACAAGTTCTTTAAGATCACGGTAGGCTACATATTCCGCCGTCATCCCTTCAATTTTTTTGACATTTACAAGTCTTGCGGTAAGCCTGCTTTCTTGCGGTTCATTAAAAACGGCCGTTACCGTGTGCAGGGTTTCTTTTGTAATGCCGCGCTTGGCGTATGAAAACGCAAACCTCGTCCATGTGGGCGATTGTTCCGGCGTACTTTTCACAGGAGTTGCAAGCAGTGCGATATCAAACGTCTTGCCGGTTAGCCCTCGCAAATGCCCGGTAATAATGATGTCAACGCCTAGCTCTTTTTTCAGGGCACGTCTCGTGTTTTGGTTTATACCTCGTGATGTTTGAGCGTTACTGAGCCACAAGATTTTTTCTGCCACATTTTTGTCTGCGCAGTAAAACTGCGGCCTTGCACATATGTATGATCGTATTTCCTTGCCCAGTTTGGCTCCGGCCACTGTCCTGTCGCCGAACTCGTTTATTACGTCGATAACCGCCACGTTAATACGTTCCAATCCTGGATTGCCGAGGAAAGTATCAGCCACGGTTTTGATAAACGGTAGAACCCAGTTCACCTGCATTTTTGCGTCCAGATAAAAACCTGCGAGCGCTTTGCCGGAAAACTCACGGCTCGCCGTTAAAAGCCTGCCTGAAACAGGTTGCTCACTGCCTGATGTTATTACCACTTCTCCTGCTTGGCGCAACCCTTCTTCTGTCTCTTCGTAAAGGTTTAACATGTCGCCTTTTGCAAGAATGTGCGGGTCGATATCCATGGTCACCATATCTCCGGGTGAGAGGAGCGTTAAACCTTTTGCGGGCATATCGATTTTACCTATAACTTGCCCGTTCTTGTTCGCAGGTTCGGAAAACGCAAAACCATGGGGCTGGCAGATGGATGCTACTAAAATAAAAACCGCGATGGCTATAAAGCGTTTCATCCTGTTTCCCCGTTCACTATGGTAGGAGTTATGAAAATGAGAAGTTCAAGCTCGTTGTCGGTTTTTCTGTCATTTTTGAATAGCCACCCTAACCCAGGAATTTTATGAAGCCACGGAGTTCTGTCCTGATATCCGCCTTCAAGCCCTTCGGAAACGCCACCTAAAACAACGGAGCCGCCGTTTTCCACCACGACGCTTGTAACCAGCTCCTTTTTCTTGATTGAAGGAACTCCCTGCACGCTCAAGGCCGTGTCTACCTCATCCTTTTTTGCTTTTATCTTCATCCGTATACGGTTATCTTCCATTATGAACGGAGTGACAGAGAGAGAAATAACAGCTTCTTTAAAACGAATGTTCACACCAGTATTGGCGGATGACGACTGGTATGGAATTTCCCGGCCAGATTTTATATAAGCCTGCTTGCCATTTATAGCCAGCACTTTAGGGTTTGACACGGTGCGGCTTACACCCGCCTTTTCCAGCGCGAAGAGCTTTGCGTTAAGAAGCGTTGCGCCAGATACGCTACCCAGGGTAAGCCCGATAGCCCCCCCTTGAGGGTTCGAGATCAGCGCCCCCGTGGCAGGGTCAACGGCGCTTTGCGGCGGGAGCGAAACTGCGCTGGTCTCGCTTGCGCCAGATATGCCTATAACATGTGGGAATTTGTAATTCGCCGTTCTTGTCGCATATCCGCCCCATTGAACACCTATGTCTTTTACAAAATTTCTTTGCACTTCAACTATTCTTGCGATTATGTATACCTGCCTGGGGGCTACGTCTATTTCTTTTATCGCGCTCATTATTTTTTCCATTTTGCCGGAAGGGGCCGTGATGGTTATCAGGTTTTCCGCCCTGTATAGCGAAAACCTGACGTCCAGCGGGGTTCTCTTCTTTTGCCGTGTCACTGCGTTTCTGCTTTTTGCCCTGTTTGAACTAAGGGCCCATTTGGTGTCGTTCCGTTCCCCGTTTCGGGCTAGGGTTCCTGCTATATCGCTTCCTGTTTTTATGCGTCTTGATGTTTCTTTTTCATAATCTGTGAACAGGCGTTCAAGATAGCGCAGTGCTTCTTCCGGGTCGGCATATTTAAAACGATAACTTTTTGTTATCATCTCAAGGTTGCCGGGAAATCTTGCAGAGGCTGATTTTTCTTCTTTTATTTTTCTCTCTTTTAAAATAATTTCCACGGCTGAAGTTGCCGTTTTTTTACGGTTCTCAAGGTTTTTCATCTGGTCGTCATAAGTGGTTATAACCACAACCGAGCCGTGCCGTGGCGTATGCATGAGTGCGCCGCCTCTGGAAATAGCGTCGCCATTTTGTGTGGCAACAAGGTTTGAGGCGAGCGTTATAGTTTTGAGCGCGTCGATCCATGTTACGTTACGGAGAATCATATCTGCCGTTTGGGCTCCCTTGGCACTTTGTGCCACAACGAAGTTTACACCGGAGACTTCCTGAATCGTGCGGATGGCGTCTTCAATTGAAGCGCCTTTCAGGTTTATAGATATTTTTGTGTCAGGAACCTGCTTTTTTAAACCAGCCTTTTTAAAGGTGACCACAACTTCCGGCGGAGCGGTTCGGGCTTGAGTCTTTGTTTGGGAAGGCTTGTTTTTTGCCAAACGTTTTTTCATCGTAAACTCTGGCGGCAACTCTCCTCGTCCTGTTTGCAGAGGTTGTTCTATCGTGTAGGTTGGCTTGTTTGCATGAGTTATTTTCTTCTCGGCGGTGGCGCAAGCCGTGCAAAAAGCGCAAGCAAGAAACAGCGAGTTACGTATCGTTTTCATTCTGCCACCCTTAAGGAATGCACCTGGGTTAAGTCATCTTTTCTGGTCGTTACAGATTCAATCGTAATGTCGGTTATGACGGCGCCATTCACATTGTCTCCCACTTTAAAAGGAAGGCCGTTTATTATCGCTATTTTTATATTTTCTGAAACCAGTATTGTCGTTAGCCTTTTGAAGGTGTTTTTATTTTCAGGCGGTCTCTCCACTTTTTGGTAGCCGAACTTAAACGGGTTTCGGTCTGTCGCCATTGCACTGTTTATTGCGCCGAATAAAAAAAGTGACATTGCTAATATGCCAGCCGTTACATGCTTTGTTCTCATAACGTGTAAACCTCGAATTCTATCGATGTTAAAAGGGAACCGTCATTTTTATCGGGGGTTATTGTGAGCCTTGAAATGCTGATAGGCAGTTCGGTTTTAAAAAGGCGGGAAATAAAATAAGCAAGCGGGGCATATGCCGATATAAGCGACACTCTTACGATATTTTTCTCATATGCCCTGCCAGGTTTGTTTTCACCGCTTTCAACCGACAGGTTTAAAAGGTCAATTTTTGACGTCATGGCGGAGTTTTCAAGAAGACCAAGAATAGAGTTTAGGCTTTCTTTATGGATAACGTTATTTTTTACATCAGCAAGGCGTTCTTTTAATTCTTTGTTTCGTGCCAGAGCTTTTTTAACTTGTTGTGCCAGCCTGTTTTTTGTTATATCGGATATCGGCATCGCCTTTTTTTCTTGTTCAAAAGTTTCTATAGCACTGATCCGCTCCAGATAGGCGTCATGAATTGGCACTATAACGGTGAAAGTTATAACTGATAGTGCCGCTAAAACGATCAACACTTTTTCTCTGGCTGTCATGTTTTTTAAAACGCTTTTCTTTTGTTATTGTTCTCTTTTGCGAACATCCCGCTCCCGTTTGATATGTCCGCTTTTATCTCAAAAGAGATAGAGGCCCGGGAGAGATCGCCACTGTTTTTATTTTTTCTGATTTTTACTATCGAAGCCGAACCGAAACTTTGCGAGGCTGAAAGCCCTTTTAAAAGGCTGTTTAAGGCGGAAACACGTTTTTGGCCAATTCCTTCCACGACTCCTGTAAGCCTTACGCTTTTTTGAGAGGTTGAACCAAGGCTGAGCGACCAGCCTGTAAGAGCGGCGTTCTTTGGCAGATTGCGGGCCACGTCGTTAAAAATACCGAACCAATCGTAGGCGTTTTCTTCAATTACAGGATACTTTTTTATTTCCTTTTCAATTTTGATGTTCTGACCGGTTAACAGGTCAAGTTTGGTTTGCAGTTCCGAGATGGTGGCAAGTTTTACCTTCTCTGCCTGCATTGTCAACTTAAGCGTTTCTATTTTCCGGTTCAAGTTTGCAAAGGTCGTGTTTGTAAAATAAGTAAACGCCGTGACAATAAGTAAAAACGTGGCTACATATTTTGCTATCGGAGTTTTGATAGTTCTTTTAAGCTGTTTTATAAAACTGCGTTTAGCGGGAATGTTTAATGTTTTGCCGCCGTCTATAGCCGCGCCTACAGCCATCGCTATGGCCGGGCCATAGATTTTTTCGTTAAGGGGCTGGCTGGATGCATCGCTTAAAAAGTCTTTGAACGGGTCATACGCCGATATGCTAATCCCGCTCTCTTCAGATATTTTGTCGCATGAGTCTTTATCAGTGTGGACTGATCCCAGAATATATCCGCTCTTAACGGTTTTACCCTTGTTGGCGGTTGCAAAGTAGTTAACAGATTTATAAACCTCATTAGAAACGCGCTCTAAAAAGCCGTTTTCAAAAGATTTGCCGGGCCCGAAACTAACCTCGCGCGTAAACAAAGGCTCTCTGTTTTTAAAAATGTGTAAGCCAACCATCCCTTTTTCCAGATGTATGAAAAGGGTAGGGTGCTTCGTGTCGATTATATGGCTTCCCCTTATCAGGGCGCGTATGGCCACAGGGGGTGTGGCTATGCCGAAAATGCCTATGCCGACCCGTCTCATTATCTGTTTATGTTTTTTAAGGCTCTCGCGTTTAACGGCGGTCATGATAATTTTTAATTCGGGTTCTCTTTTTGACCCTATAAACCATGCGGATAGCTCCGCCTCGGAAAGGGGAAAAGGGGCCGAATCGTTTTCCGTGAATATCAGCACGTTTTTTACTTCCTTTTCCTCTATCGGTGGAAGTTCCACCATCTTCGTAAAAACAGAACGGCCTGTTAGCAGGCTAACCGCTTTGTGTGTCTGTTTTTGTAAAACAGGTTTTACCTGTTCCGGGTAGTTTTGCCGTGTGGAAATCTGCGTATATTGGCTTAAAGCATATGAACCTTTTTGGCAGGTCAGGCTGACAATAGTTATTTCCCCATTGTCCGTAGTAGCCGCTTTCAGGCTTTTGTCTCTGCTTGAGCGCAAAAAACGCAAATACCCCTTCCTTGCGGAATAGCTCCGCTTTTTTTAAGAGTAGCCGCTCGCCTCTTCATAGTCCCCATGAGGCAAACGGGAAGACCAATAGGAATATACTACTTCAGGGTATGGATTGCGCGAAAATTTTTATTTTTGTGCAGGTTTTAATGGTGTTTAGAGTGACTTTAGAGCGTTTACGCTTTTGTTTCTCATAGCATTATGGTACTGCTAATGAGGATGTTACATGAAGCACAAAGGAGAGAAGTTTAATGTCTGCAAAAGAACTTGTCATTACCGCCCCTAAAGGCATTGTTGTTGGCGGTGATGCTGATGAAACATATGAATATTATAGTCTTGTGTCTGGCGAACGGGTTGAACTGACGGAGGATGAAGCGAGAAAATCAAAATCGTGGCATGTAGCTTTTAAACGTTCTATCGTTTCTGTTAACGGCGGCCCGGCGGGTATTGGCGGTATCATCGGGGCGTGTATCAATCCTCCGGTATCGGTTTCCCGCGAGGAATTTGCAAGTTTGGGTGACGCCGATTGGCGGGAGAAGTTTAATGCGGTTAAATCGATCCCCGATAACGTAAAGCTTCTGCCGGAAGGGGTTGAGTCGGCCATATTGGGATGGTGCGTTGAAAAAGACGGCCTCTGGACGCCGCCTGCCGCCAAAGGCTGGAAAATACGTTTAGCCGACGGCAAAGGGTACGCCAAAATGCGGGTAAAGGAAATAGACGAAGACGGCGTGACCGTAACGATGTTATATGCGGTGCAGGCAGAAAAGGGTGGGGCGTTATCTGAAGACAAAACAATAGTTATGGAGCCTGGCGAGAGTTTTAGTTTTGTGTCAGGGGAAATAGTAGAGCCTTCGGGGTTAAACTGGGACATTCAGCATACGGGCGAAAAACTTTTGCTTAACAGCCCGGTTAATGGCGATGGTGTCGCCGGTGCCATCGGGTCTAACAAATATGGTGCTAACTGGAGCGAGATTACGAATCCTGGTGATTCTATCGCCTATTTTATGGATGAATATGGCTCCCTTTTGCGGTCACCTAAGTGGTATCGCTATAATATCGACGGAACCCACAAAATACACCCGAACGGTGCCGTTTATGGTCTGCGAACGGCGGACGGCGATTTTAAATTGCAGATATTTGAGTATTCGGGTGTCGGGAACATGAAGGTTCGTTACGAGCAGGTTTAGCTCAGGTTTGGCGGATCATGAATCCTTTTTTGCCAATCAGCATCAAAAGTCGATAGCTTGCGATATTTTTTGGAGGGGATCCGGGTAAGGATGTTCAATTTTTTTTCATTCTGGGTAAACCCTGAACCAGTTGATAAATTTGAGTTTATTTCTGCCGCTGAGGCGAAGGAAATTTTGGATGCCGGCATGGCGGATGTCCTTATAGATGTGCGCCCGGTATCCCAGTTTGGCATGGCCAGAATTCCTGGCGCTGTTAATTTTCCTGTGCTTGAGATGGAGAAGAATCCAGCGAAACTTGAGAATTACCGTGACAAAAAAGCGGTTTTATATTGCAACACACAAAACCAGTCTAGTCATGCGGCAGAGGTAATGCAAAAAGCGGGGCTCGAAAACTTCAAAGTCATAAGCGGCGGAATAATAGACTGGCACAAGCGGGGCTACGAAATTGAAAATCAGGTTTAGCTTTTTTTCTCTATAAACTTCTCCAGCCGGTTAAGCCCCTCTTGCAGGTTTTCTATCGAGCTTGCATAACTTAACCGTATAAACCCTTCACCGCCAGCGCCAAATTCCACACCGGGTGTTACGGCGACCTTTGCGGTTTCGAGTATCTCGTTTGCCAGCTTTAACGAGTCTTTTTCGATCTGTTCTGCGTTAACAAAAACATAAAACGCCCCCTTGGGTGGATGGGCGACTTTAAGACCTATTCTGTTCAGGCCGTCCACCAAAAACCTGCGCCGTTTATCGAAAGTTTTGCGCATTTCTTCCAAATGTCGGTCGCATTCCCTGATAGCTGATATTCCCGCCCATTGCACAAACGAGTTGGCCGAGATATTAAAGTTCTGTTGCAGTTTCTGAACCGGGCGAAGGTATGCGTCTGGCACGATGGCGTAACCCAAGCGCCAGCCTGTCATGGCGGCCCGTTTTGAAAAGCCGTCTATAACGATTGCGTCGTCGGTAAACTCCAGCATGGATGCCGCCTCACCTTCATACACAAGGCCGTGGTATATCTCGTCTGATATTACAAGCGGCCCCAACTCTGCTATTTTTTCCATCACTCTGCGCTCTAACACGGCTCCTGTGGGGTTGGCGGGCGAGTTTATAAGTATCGCTTTTGTTTTGTTTGTGATGGCGTCGGCAATTCTCTTTGGCGACAATTGAAAATTTTCAGATTCGTATATGGGGACATACACAGGTTTGCCACCTAAAAACGAAACGAAGTTAGGGTAGCAAGGGTAGTGCGGGTCTGCCATTATTACTTCGTCGCCCAGGTTCAGGATTGCGGCTAGCGATAACCATAGCGCGTTTGATGTGCCGGGGGTGACTATCACCTGATCGGGGGCGATGGCGACGCCGTATTTTTTTTTCATGTGTCCTGTTATGGCGCGACGAAGTTCTAATAGCCCCAAGCTGTGGGTATATTTCGTATATCCTTTTTCAATGGCTGTTATACCTGCCTGTTTTACAGGTTCCGGCGTGTCAAAATCGGGTTCGCTTATCTCCATGTGGACGACGTTCTCACCGGCCTGTTCCATCGCTTGCACCTTTTCGAGGATGTCCATTACGATGAAGGAGGTTATATCCTGCGCCTTTTCCGAAATTTTTGTTTTGCTGTCGGTCGCTTGTTTCATCTCTTGTTTAGCCATCATTTGTCATTGTTGTGAGGAGCGTTTAAAAAACGTGACGCGGCAATCTCACGGTTTAAACGAGATTGCTTCGCTAACGCTCGCAACGAAAAGTACGGTCACTCACCGTAATGATATAACAGGGCGCTTATCACGGCCACGCCTGCGGTCTCCGTCCGTAATATGGAACTGCCGAATGAAGCTGTTACAAAACCCGCTGATGTTAACAACTCTATCTCGTCCACCGTTAACCCGCCTTCCGGCCCAATGAGGATGAGTATCGACTCTGGCTTCTCATTAGCGGACAAAACCTGTTTTAATGTCGTCCTGGTTTCGTCTTCCCACATGACAATGCGTAAACCCGCCTTTTTAGTTTCCGCAAGAGTTTCAAGAGCCGTTAGCTCCAAAACCTCGGCAGACGAGCCTGCGCGTGATTGTTTAGCGGCGGATTTCGCTATCTCACGCCACCTGTCGGTTTTGTTCAGGGCGGATTGATCGTCAAACTTCACGATGCACCGCTCCGTCATAACGGGTATTACATCCACCACGCCAAGCTCGCACGCCATACGGATGATGTCGTCCATCTTACGCCCCTTGGGGATTGCTTGAGCCAATGTTATGTTTGCCGGTGGGAGGTTGGTTAATCCAAGCTTTTCCAATATGATGGCATGTACATGTTCATCTTCTGCTTTTATGATTTCACAGCGGAATTGTGCTGTTCCGTCGGCAACGAAAATTTCGTCACCGGCTTTAAGGCGTAACACGTTTTTAATGTGGTGGACGTCCGGGCCCTCGATGGTGACGGAATCACCGTCAAGGGCCGCATGGTCTACCAGAAAAACTCGCATGTAACGTAACCTATTTCTGTCCGAACTCCGTGGTGCCTGTTTTAATAGAGCATAATGCGGCGCACATGGTGCAAACATCGTCGTCTTCCGGGTTCGTTTCGGCCCGCCTCGCCCTTGCAAGTTTAGGGTCTATGCAGATATTAAACTGGGTTTCCCAATCAAGCTCTTTTCGCGCTCGTGCCATTGCGTCGTCTTTGTCTCTTGCGCCGCTTATACCCTTGGCGATGTCTGCGGCGTGGCCTGCGATTCTGGCGGCCATAACCCCTTCGCGCACGTCTTCAACAGTCGGCAGTCTAAGATGCTCGGCGGGCGTTACGTAACATAAAAAGTCTGCCCCCGCAGATGCGGCGATGGCACCGCCTATGGCGGAGGTTATATGGTCATACCCCGGCGCGATATCTGTAACCAGCGGGCCCAACACATAGAACGGTGCATTGTTGCACAATCTTTTTTGTAGTTTTATGTTGGCTTCTATCTGATCTAACGGCATGTGGCCGGGGCCTTCTATCATCACCTGAACGTCCCTGTCGCGCGCGCGTTTGGCAAGCTCGCCCAGGATTATCGTTTCCTGTACCTGTGCCTTGTCTGTCGCGTCAGCCAAACAGCCGGGGCGCATACCGTCGCCTAAGCTTAACGTCATGTCATATTCACGGCAGATATCAACGAGCCTGTCGTAATGTTCGTAAAGAGGGTTGTCGTCGCCGTGATATTCGATCATTCTAGCATGGATGGCTCCGCCGCGACTTACGATGTCTAGCAGGCGTCCTTCGTTTTTCATGCGGCTGACCGATTCTTTCGTTATCCCGCAATGGACGGTTATAAAATCTACCCCGTCGCGCCCATGGTTTTCGATAGCGGCAAAAAGGTCGTCCGTCGTCATTTCAAGCAGATGTTTGCCGCTCGCCACGTTCTGCGCGGCAACTTCATATATCGGCACCGTTCCTATGGGCACGGTGCATTCGGCCATTATCAGCGAACGGATGGCCGGAATATCGCCTCCGGTGGATAGATCCATAATGGCGTCTGCCCCGGCTTTTATCGCCACTTGCATTTTTTCTATCTCGTTTGAGATATCTGTGTCGTCGCGGGATGAGCCTATGTTTGCGTTAACTTTTGTTTTGAGCCCTGCGCCGATAGCAAGGCCGTCTATTTTGTGTTTGTTGTTCTTCGTTATAACGATGGAGCCGTCGTAGATACCATCGCGGATGAAAGTTGGTTCTACACCCTCGCGTTTCGCGAGCAGTTCCATTGTTTCTGTCACTTCGCCCCTGCGGGCTGATGCTAGCTGTGTTGGCATTTTTTGGTACCTGACGTCAGTTTTAGTTTCAATATATCTGCCCGGAGAACGGAGGAGGGTGTGCGCCTTTTTAAAGCCTGCGCATCCCTTCGCCGGAATAACCCGGATCAGGTTCCAAGGGTTAAATAGTCTCAGCCGCGAATAACACGGCTCCCCTTGCGCTTATACCGGTTTACGATAGCCTAAAGGCGGAAAACAGTCAATGCGGGGGGAGAAAAGATAAACCGTGGGCAAGAGGTTGCGCCCGATAGTTCTTATTGCGAACGGAATGAGCCGCTTTGGCGGTAAATAATGTATATTCCCTGTTGTAGCGAACTTGTTTTAGCATCTCAAAATCTGAACAGGTAAGGAAAACAAAATGAGCTTGGATGCTATCGGAATTGCCAGCAGAAACATGCAAAAGTCGGTTGAGTTCTATGGACTGCTTGGGGTGGATATAAAAGAGGTTGGTGCGGGAGCGGATCATATGGAAGGAACCACTCAAAGCGGCGTTAGAATCATGCTCGATTCGTTTGATTTGATGAAAAAAATTGACCCGGAATGGAAGGAACCTACCGGTGCGGGTGTTATTCTATGCTTTAAACAGGATTCACCGAGTGGTGTAAACGAATTGTTTTTAAAGCTAACAGAGGCTGGGTTAAAAAGTGTGAAGGAGCCTTGGGACGCCTTTTGGGGCCAGCGATATTCTTCTGTTCAAGACCCGGACGGGAACCAGGTTGATATCTTCGCCTCACTTTGAATAGCCTGCTTGTTTATACGTAGCCGTCGATGAGCGATTTCATCTGGTAAGGGGCAAGCTGGCCCACTCCGGCGTAAAGCCCGCCGAGATTGCTATCGCTGGGAGCCAAGCTGTTAAACAGCGGGTTTCCGCCACCGCCGAAATTCGTTGTGATGGAGTTTATGAGCGACTGACGACCACCATCTGTTGAGAGGCTCACACTGTCTTGTGCCGGCTGTGTGGGCAAGGTCTTCTCCGGATGGGCCAAGGCGCTATATTCCTTGCTGGAGAGAGGGGCGGTGTTTGACGAGCGGATGAACTCGCTTAACGGTGTCAGTTTAAATTCCATGATCTTTTTCCTTCTTCCTGTTTTACTTATCGGAAGAAAACAAAAAACCCTTTAGAAAAAAGATTGCAGAGCTTTTGCAGGATAATTGTTATGTAAAACAAGCTATTAAATGTAAATTATTCTAAATGGCTTTAAGTGTGAAAATTGCAACTTGTATTTACAGAATGGAAAAACAGGTAACGAAATGGCCTTACAACATACGGAACCTATCTGAAATTACGGCGACATAGGTCTACTTTGCGTCATTGCGAGGAGGCTTTTTGTGAAAAAGAAAACCGCCCAGCATAACGTCATTAGCGAAGAACCTCGCTTTTGCTATGGAGATTCTTCGTCGCCGATAGCTCCTCAGAATGACAAATCACGCAACCCGTCATTGCGAGCGAAACGCACGTTTCGCGCGGCAATCTCATGGTTTAAGCGAGATCGCCACGGTCGCCAAAAAGCTCCCTCG
>JAJRTC010000014.1 GCA_024278445.1 Nitrospirota bacterium | reverse complement strand
TCTATTTACCCCGATCGCCCTGTTTCCACTGCACGGGTAACGTGCTACATTTAAAAAAAATTGCAAGAATCGTTTTTTCGACTGGAAAGCTGATTTTAATTTATATAGAATCAAACCTTCCGTTATTTGGAAGTAACGGGATGACAGACTTTTTCCAGCGATAATTGGGAAGGTAGCCGATGTATTCACATGATGTGCTGATAGTTGGGTCGGGCCTTGCGGGACTGCGAGCGGCTTTGGAGCTTGTCGGTAATCTCGACGTAGGGGTTCTTACAAAGGTTTACCCTAGCCGAAGCCATTCCGGCGCGGCACAGGGAGGCGTGGCGGCGGCGTTAGCCAATGCTGATGGCGACTCCATAGACGCACACGTTTATGACACCGTCAAAGGTGCCGATTATATAGGCGATCAGGATGCGATAGAAATACTTTGCGGCGACGCTCCGCGCACAATCATAGAACTTGAGCATTTCGGGTGCGCTTTTTCCCGTACGGATAAAAATAAAATAGCCCAGCGCGCTTTTGGCGGACATTCTTTTAACCGCGCTTGCTACTCCGCAGACAGAACGGGGCACGCCCTTTTGCATGCCCTTTTTGAGCAATCGATGAAACACGCAGGCAACCTGCAGGTTTACGCCGAGTGGTATGTTATGAAGCTCATCATCGAAGACGGCATATGCCGTGGTGTTGTGGCTATGGATATCAAAAGCGGAAAGCTTGAAGTTTTCCACGCTAAAACGGTGCTTTTTGCCACGGGCGGATATGGCAGAGCCTTTGAAATTACGTCGAACGCATATGCAAATACGGGCGATGGCATCGTAGCGGCCTATCGGGCCGGCGTGCCACTGCAAGATATGGAATTCGTCCAATATCACCCAACCGGCCTTTACGGGCATGGCATCCTGCTCTCCGAAGCGGCGCGAGGCGAGGGTGGCTATCTTATAAATAGCAAGGGCGAGCGGTTCATGGAAAAATACGCCCCTAACAAAATGGAACTTGCCCCACGGGATATCGTCTCCCGCTCGGAGCAAACAGAGATAAACGAAGGGCGTGGCGCCGGGCCGAATAAAGATTATGTTTTCCTTGATCTACGCCATCTTGGAAAAGAAAAACTTATGGAACGTCTGCCCCAGATATATCAACTGGCTAAAGATTTCCTTGGCGTAGACGCGATAACCGACCCTGTGCCGATACAGCCGACGGCGCATTATTCGATGGGCGGTATACCTGCCGATAACGATTGCCAGGTTGAGATAGACGAGAACGGCAACCATGTTAAGGGCTTCTTCGCCGCTGGTGAATGCTCTTGTGTTTCGGTTCACGGTGCCAACAGGCTTGGTACCAACTCACTGCTTGAAGCCTTGGTGTTTGGCAGACGCGCCGGCAAAAAGATGCTTGAAGTAACTCAAGGCGCAGACTGGGCTCCGGTGGATGAGAAACGGGAACTCAAAGCCGTGGAAGACGAAATTGCCACTCTTCTTAATACAAACGCAAAAGAGAGCCTGGGCGATATCCGCAAAGAACTGCAAAGCACCATGACTTATAAAGTCGGCGTCTACCGATCTGGCGAGGAGATGGCGCAGGCGCAAGGGATATTAAAAAATCTTCAGGCGAAATTTTCAAACGTGCGGATAGACGACCGACGAAAGAATTTCAACACGAACCTTATAGAGGCGTTGGAACTGTCTCATATGCTTGAATATTCAGAGCTTATTCTTGACGGGGCTATTGCCCGCAAAGAGAGCCGAGGAGCGCATGCGATGATAGAATACCCTGACCGCGACGACGAAAACTGGATGAAACACACGTTGGCTTTCAGAACAAAAGACGGCGGGTTTGAGCTTAAATACAAGCCGGTAAGGGTTACAAAATACCAGCCTGAGGAGAGGAAATACTGATGGAGCGGGTAACTTTCAAAATTTTCCGCTGCGACCCGGAGAAAGATCCGATGTCTCGTTATCAGGATTACGAAGTGGCGTTGGAGCCTGGCATCACGCTTTTGAATTGTCTTAACAAAATCAAAGCCGAGATGGACCCGACACTTACTTACAGAATGTCGTGCGGTTCTGCCATCTGCGGCTCGTGCGCCATGCGTGTGAACGGGCACGCCCTGCTCGCCTGCAAAACACAGGCTTCCGACCTTGTTAAGAACGGCGTTATAAAAATCGATCCTATCGGTAACATGGCGGTGTTAAAGGATTTAGTGGTTGACCTTGAGCCTTTCTGGGCATCGCTCCGAAAGGTTGACCCGTGGTTAAAGCCCGATAGCCAGGATAACCCTGAAAAGGAGAGAGAGCAAACTCCTGAACAGTTTAACCTTATCGATGACGTTACCACCTGCATACTCTGCGGGTCGTGCTGGTCGGATTGCAACATATTGGAAGTCGATAAAAAATTTCTGGGGCCTGCCACGTTGGCTAAGGCTCACAGGTTTATTTACGATTCGCGTGACGCAAAAACGCGCGAACGTGTGGAGAGCATAAGCGAAAAACACGCTGTTTGGGATTGCACCCATTGCGGCGAATGTTCCACACGTTGCCCGACCGAAACCAAACCGTTATCCAGAATAGAAGAAATCCGCGAAGCGGCGATGATAGCTGGCGTTCATAACAATAACGGCGCTCGTCATGTGTTGGGTTTCCGCGAGACGGTTGGCAAAAGTGGCCGCTTGAACGAAAATTATCTACCGCCACGAAGTGTCGGGTTTTTCAATATTCCGGGTCTTCTGGATATCATGCCTGTCGGCTTGAGAATGGTAATGCGCGGAAAGGCTCCGCCCATCATCCATCACTCCATAGACAAGGTCGGCGAGGTCAAGAGTATATTCTCCAGGTTCGATCAGTACAGGAAATAAAATGGCTCATAAATACGCGTTATACACAGGGTGCGTCGCCAAAGGGGCGGGGCGAGAGCTTATGACCGCCACAACGTTGGCGTGCGAGAAACTCGGTATTGAGCTTGTTGAGATGACCGATGCCGCGTGTTGCGGAGCGGGCGTTATAAGCGAAGACAACCCGATGATTGCAGACATCGTTAACGCGCGCACTTTTGCGCTTGCCGAGGAGATGGGGCTTGACATAATAAACATCTGCGGCACTTGCCAGGGTGTTCATCGCAAGTTCCAGAAAAAAATGGCTGATGACCCTGCATATATGGCCCGCGTGAACGAGGCGTTAAAAAAGGAAACCGGCAGGGAATATAAAGGCACCGCCAAGGCGCGTCATATGTACGAAGTCCTGCTCGGCGACTATGGGCTGGATAAACTTAAAGAAGCGGTCACAAAGCCGTTAAAGGGGCTTAAAGTCGCTCCGTTCTATGGTTGCTACGCATTGCGGCCGCACGATTATTCCGACTTGAAAGACCCGGATAACCCGGACGAACTCGAAAGACTCATAGAAGCGTTAGGGTGCGATGTGATAGATTATCCCGCAAAACTGAAATGTTGCGGGTTTCCTATCCTTATGATGAACAAGGCAAACTCGCTTCAGTTATCAGGCAACGCCATAGCCGATGCAAAAGATGCGGGGGCCGATTGCATCGTCACCCCGTGCCCGCTCTGCCATCTGAACATGGACGCCTACCAGCCTGAGATCGAGTCTATCATGGGGAAAAAACTGAACCTCCCGATACTCCATATACCGCAACTTGTGGCAATGGCGTTAGGTTTCAGCACATCCGATCTGCGTATGAATACACACATCGTACGCCCCACACCTGCGCTGACATCACTCTAAAAGGAAGCAAAAAGAACTAGTTGTTAGGTAGAAAGTAAAAAAGGTTAGCATCGTGACAAAGCGAATTATAGACATACTACTTGTCTTGTTTACGGCCTTACCAATTGTTGCCTGCGATAAAATTAATGAGCTTAAACAGCCCGGAACAAAGGAGGTGCTGAGTAGCTACCTTGATGCATCTCTGAAAAACCGGAGTGAAGAAGCATATGGCTATGTATCTTCTGAGGATAAGGCGGTAAAAAGTATAAAGCGGAGACCGAGAAGCAAGATAATCCATTTGCCGTAATCATCGTAAGTGCTGTCTCATTCAAGGTGTTAAAAGTAACTGAATCAGGTAGCACAGCAACAGCCAATGTAGAAATCACTCTCCCCGATATGGGCGTGATGTTCAAAGATCTTA
>JAJRTC010000156.1 GCA_024278445.1 Nitrospirota bacterium | reverse complement strand
TATCCTTCCTTTTCAAAAGGTTTAAATTATCCAATTAAAAAGGATACGCCGCCCTTTCAACATATTCCAGTACACAACTTTCAGTTATATCTCTTTATCTGCCTGCTAAGAGTATAAAATCATTTTCATCTATGGCAATATCAGTGACATCGTCGAATTGCCCATCTTCTCTTCCCTTTTCACCTACCTCTCCTAAATAGAGACCTTGCTCGTCAAAAACCTGAATCCTGCTATTTCCGGAATCGGCAATAATAACCTTGTCCTCTGGAGTCACTGCAATGCCTTTCGGCTTAGTAAATCGACCCCTCCCACCCCCTTCAGAGCCAAATGCCAATAGGATACGCTCACTATCATCAACCTTCTTAATACTATGTTTCGAGCTTTCAGTTATGTATATGTCACCACGCATATCAACCGCTATTCCATTGGCCTTACTAATGCAGTCATCTTTCTTGACCATGCAAGTGATTTCATTGAGCTTTTCGCCTGAGGGCGCATATTTAACAATTTTTTTTGCGCTTGGCATCAATACATATATGTTCCCATTGGGGTCAACAGCAAGGTCAGAAGGGGGACTCCGTCTTCAAAGCTTTTAGAAAAATGCCTTGATGGTTAAAAATCTGAATTCTTGTGTTGCCCTTATCAGCCACATGGATCTGGCCAAATTGATCGATAGCGATTCCTGAAGGGTAGCTGAACCGCCCTGGCATTGATCCTGATTTTCCAAACATAAAAAGAAACTCACCATCGGTGTCAAAAACCTGGATGCGATGATTACCAGTATCGGCAACAATGATTTCCTCACCTGGAGATATGGCAATCGATTGGGGGCTACTAAATTGCTTTAATTTTGAACCACGCTCACCGAAATATAGCTTGAGGTTATTATCAGCATCAAAAACTAAAACTTTTGACGCATCTTCATCGATGATATAAATATCACCAGAGGTAGTAGATGTAACGACATCAACTGGCTTTTTTAAAGTAGAGTTTATTTCTTTGATAAATTCGATGTTCTCAAAAGAAAAGGCTTTTGTGTTAAACGCACAGGTGAGGAAAATCAGGAAGAAAAAAATCGGCAATCTAATGAAGGCTCTTTGCATATAGACATGATTGTATTTCATTAGAAAAACTCACCTCTCCTCAGCATCATAGACCGCCCCAAGTTTGATAATACATACCACGCCGAACAAATGCAAAAAATCTTTTTGAGGTCAAAGTCAAAAAGTTGGCAAGCTATATTACTTTGGCTTTTACGAAAAGAGCTTTTACCTTGTCAGGCGGGGCTTCGCTTACCAGGCTGTAACCGAGCCCATCTTCACTCCACACGGCCACGGTGTAACCCATGTCGAGTTTCGGGGGCACAACCGCTCCCTCAACGTTGAACTGTTGAGGATAGAAGGAAAAGAGCGTGCTTCGCTTTCCTCCGATTTCAAAATGAAAAACTCCGGCGGCGTATTTACCCAAGGCACAACGCCTTCCGCCTTCCACCGCACTACTGGCCAGGATAAATTCAGGCACTCTTACGACTCTGTCTAGCCTCTTTGAAAGCCATGTGGCTATTTGCTCTGCGTTGACGGAAATAAAGTCAGGCTCGCTGTGCATCTCGTGGTTTTTTATAGAAATGGCACACAGTCTCTTAAGTGCGCTTTGGGTTTGGAGGTGTGCCCAATAAGAATAGCTTGAGGCGGAAAGCCCTACCACAAGAAGAAATGACGCGGCTATGGCACTCCATTTACGCCATCTGCTTTTAACCGGCCTTAGAGTCTTTGTGTTGTTAATCACGGATGAAACGAGAGTTTCTGGTACCGGAGCCATTGTGTCCAGCGCTATTTTAATAGAACGCTCAGCTTCAAGTCTTTTTATCAGCTTGGCACGGCAAATATCGCAAGTTTGAATATGGCTTGCAACCCCGGCAAAATATGGATCGTTTGTTTCCAGCGACGGAACCGTATCCAACTCTATTTTAAGGTTTTCACATCTCATTTTTCGCACCATTAACTATTTTTAAAGGTGGGGTAGTTGCACTGGCAAGCTCTTTCCTCATCGCTTTTTTTGCTCTGTGGATCCGGCTCATGACGGTACCCATGGGAATATCCAAAGATTCCGCTATCTCCTGATAGCTTTCTCCTGACAGAAAGTGTGCAACCAGAGGCACTCTGTATTTGGGGTCAAGTTTGTTAAGAGACCGTGAAATATCCTCAAACTTGAAATGCTCCGGCCAGTCATTTTCCTCCGGCTTGTCGTTATCGGGAATGTTGTTAATATCAACCTCGACGTAAGGCTTTCGCCTTCGGTACTCGTCTACAAAATGCCGATACAGTATTGAGCAAAGCCATGATTTGCATTTTTTATATTCTTTCAACGTATGAAAGGATTTTCGTGCTTTCAGGTAGACTTCCTGAACCATGTCTTCGGCGTTATCCCTAGTGCCAGCCAAATGATACGCCATTTTATATAGCGCTTCTACATGAGGGATCGTAATTTCTTCAAATCTGGCCATTTAGTTTAGACCTTGCAATGTAACGTGTCGATTCTGTGTAGATCATATAGCAGGCGTTTGGCAGTTATGTCAAATAGATGCAACATTAGCTTTGTTTTCTCCCTTCAAAAATCGCCCGACCCGAATTTTGGGGGGGGGCAGTGTCGGATCGGGCGATTTAAATGTATGTCGGGTGTTAAAAACAAAAATATCGTCCTGTTCGTCCCGTAAAAAAATTTATACTCATCACTTTTTCTTAAAGGCCCTATATATATAAGACAGGCTTTTGATGAGTTTATTCCCACGGTCTGTTTTTTAGAAAAATCATATTGTGATAATAAAATTAGCATGCTAAAATTCTACTGCGCCCGGGGCTATGTGGTAATTTCGGTGAAAGTAGAGAACTTTTAAACGAGGACGAAGCTAAGCTGGGGGGTCGTGATGCCTAAGAAAAAAACTGGCAAGAAGAGAAGAACATGCGTTGTGCGTCAGAAAAAGACCGGCGTAAATACAGCTCCGCGTGCATCATCAAAAATCAGGGTAGCCAAAAAGAAAAGCACGAAACCCAAAAAAACGCTGAAAAAAGCTGTTAGCGTTATCAACATCAAAACAAGAGCCAAAAGAGCTTTCGTTGATGTGGAGATGGTCAAAGGTTTTGTAGATAAGTGGACCCCGCCTGATCTTAAGGTAGAGGTTCGCCGCCCGGACGATTTGCTGGTCTGTGATATCACCTTTAAGAACCTGAAACTGGATGGTAATAATCCGCTGGCGTTGGTTCGTAAGCAGGAAAAACGTTCGACCGTGATGATCGTCGAGTTTCCACCGCAAAGCTTTGGCGAAGAATCTTACCTCGATGCTACCGGTGAAGAAGTCGGTAGCGATAGCAATCCACAAGAGAACAAGTTCCCCGAAGCCTCGAAGATAGATGGCTATCCGCAAAAGAACAAGACCAGTGGCGAGCCGGCTGAAGATGTGCCATCACTGGCAGGTACGCGTGTTCGTATGGCTGGCAGAAGTCGCGTGGCCTATGTCATGCCGACGAATGAACCCAACTGGCCTTTTAGTATTAATGGCGTGTTAAGTGCCATGGGGAACTGGAAAATGCGCCTCGATATTAATGCCGCTCCCGATTTTACACCTACATTAGCCAAGCCCGGCCAGTTCGACCGGAAGTGGCTGAGGGAATATGTTATTAAAAATCCGGCATTCAAGGAAAACGCCAAAAAAGTTGTCGAAGCTCTGGAGGCTTCCGGCGCCAAGCGTATTGGCCGTCCTCTCTTAAGGTCTGCACGCAAAGTTTCGGATATGACTATTCGCGCACTTGGCAGGCGCAATACCCGTGGCTTGGGCATGTTGATAAAACGGGTCATGCAGGCTGAAGTTCGTGCCTTGTCCGAGCGCTTTCCCGCATTGCGTAAACCAGAAGAACGGGCCGCCGCTTTGCTGGCAATCTCTTACGAGGCAAGCAAGAATCTGGCGGTTAGCAAATCGCGTTTTAACTTTGATGTTAGCGTTATCGGCAAAATACCGTTTTTGCCAGTTGTTCTTATGCCTCACGAACCGGCTAAAGACGAAACCGCGTTGGAAATACCTTATAGGCTAATCTTGTCGCCCATGGCCAGCGCACGTTGGTTACACAAAAATATACCTGTTTTTCACAATGATCGGGCCGAGCTATGGCATACGCGCCTGACTACCTCTGGCAACGATAATGGGCCGGATGGTGCGAGCCGTGTGCGAGCCTTGTGGTCGCCCGACTATGAATACAAGAAGAATAATCAGCTTGATTCTGTTCTTACATTGCTACAAAAACCGATCAACCCGTTCCGTATGAGCCTGGATCCTTTAGACCGTATTATGCTCGTCCAACTGATGGCGGGCTACGACGAGGCAAAATATCGGCCCAAGTCGAGCCGTGCCAACCGGCTGATGCTTTCCGCCATGGGTGGTCTGCTGGATGTGGAAGGAAGCTGGGATTCCCGCCCTAACCTTGTGGGTCTGGAACAGTGGCGTCATTTGGCTACTTTGGGGCGCGACCATTATGTGCGGGTGGTTTACGCAGGTTTTTTGTGTCCCTTTGGCCACGCCGCTTCCCTGATTAAGGTTACTGAACGCAAGTTTGAAAATCATGGCAGTAGCAAAAAACGTATCGCCGTATTACGCCAACGTTTTTTCATCGTTGTCCGTGAACAGAGGAAGGATTTTTCGGGTGCGGGTCATCAATACAAAGGGCGCAACTTTCCTTTTAAAACGGTAGAAATTCTGACCCGCGTAACACCTAACCTGCTGGCACCGGAAAAAGCCGCTTGTACTCTTACAGCCAAATCAGGCTCAACTATATATACAGGGCAGGTACCGCCGAGAGCGGCGTTTTGGCCCATGGTTAGCAACAGTCAGGATTTTCAGTTCGATGTCGCTGTTACCGATATCAGCGGTGTCCGCAACACCCTCTCCGTGCCGTTGTTGTTCGTTGGTGTCGAAGCCAACCAGGCCAAAGCCAACGAAGTGGTAGAAGCCTATAACTTGCAAGCTACGATGGCACGACGCCAGACCTCCTTGGGTGGGGCCACTGTCTGTTATGCCCCGGTCGATCTCAATGCCAAGGGTGACCCGCGCCTGCCTACCGAGACGATGATTTTTGCCGCTACCGTTCCAAATGCAGGAGCAAACAGGCCAAAGCATTATCCTGAGGTGGAAAAGGCCGAGGTCGGTATCCGCGCCGTGCAACGCCTTATGGGCAGGAGCGATGCGCTGGTTGAGGTGCAATATCCGCAAGTCTACAAAACCCATGGTATAAGTGGTTCTGGTAACAAGGGTGAAGTTTTCCTGGAAGCCTTGCAAGGTTTCTCGCTTGAGTTTGGTGCTGGTGCCGGTCAATCTAAAAGTGATGCGTTAGGTGGCCTTGTTTCGCCCGCCATGGTGATTCAGGGATTGTCGAGAATAATGGGGCCGGTTGACGACTTGACTAACGTCGCCAAAAACAAGTTTAACCCGGCTCAGTTCTTTGGCAATGCTGACCCCAAAATTCTTGGTGGCATTCGTTTGCTTGATCTGCTCTCTGCCGTAACAGGGCTTGGCAACGCCAATGTGCCCAAGATGTTAAGCCGCGAATTTTCTGACAGGGTTGAGGCCAGTTATCACTGGACTACAAAGATTAAAAACTCGCAAACCAAGCTGTTCGAGCCGATCGGGAACAGTACCAAGCTTACTTTGGATACCAAGATAGTTTCTTATCTCAACGACCCTTCGGCAACGGAATTTAGCTCAACTGGCGAGCTTGCTCATTTTAAGATTAACCTGTTCAGCTTTATCATCGTCTGGTTTGATAAGCTCAAGTTTGAGGCGAGCCAGGGCGGCAAGCCGGATGTGAGCGTAGAGTTTCATCCCGGCGACGATGCCATCACTTTTGGCGGCCCGTTAGAATTTGTCAACGAGTTACGCAACCTTATTCCAAGCGGTATTTTTTCTGATTCGTCGGCAATATCCGTTACGCCAAGTGGCATCTCCGCCGGTTATTCCTTAAACCTCCCCAGCATCGGCGTTGGTGTGTTTACATTGTCCAACGCTTCGCTGGGAGCACGCTTCTCGTTACCATTTGATTCTAAACCGGTCATGGTGCGTTTCAACTTTTCCGAGCGTCAAAGCCCGTTCAGCTTAACAGTCTCCATGTTAGGTGGCGGCGGCTTTTTCGCTATTGCCGTTGGAGCCGAAGGGGTGCAGGAGATTGAGGCGGCGTTGGAGTTTGGCGCCGCAGTATCGATTAGCCTTGGTGTGGCCAGCGGTGGTGTTGAAATCAAAGCCGGGGTTTATTTCCACTGGCAACAGTCTAGTGGCGATGGAGTTGTTGAACTTGCAGGTTATGTAAGACTGCACGGAGAATTATCGGTGTTGGGGCTTATATCGGCTTCGCTCACATTTAACTTGCAACTGGCATATCTTAAACAAGGCCAAGAATCGCTTGTGTGGGGCGAGGCCACCTTGGTGGTGGAGATTGACCTTCTGCTTTTCAGTGCCGACGTATCTATCAAGTGTCGGCGTGAGTTCGCCGGTTGTGAATCGGATCCTAAATTTATAGAGTTGATCCCGGATCAGAATACATGGCATATCTACTGTGACGCATTCGCGAAGGAGGTAGCATAATGGCCACGCAAAGCTTACTATGGACGGCCCTGCCAAATGGTTACAGCACAGATGGAAAACTACTGCGTGTTTCGGTGTTGGTATCTCCACGACTGGACCCTCAGAGCTCATCTAATATCCTGAAGAGTTTTCACGATTTCATTGACTGGCCCGATACCTTGAGACGAGGCGGGTTCATCGTTAGATACGGCGGTGACGCGGTGTCAATTCCAGGCGACAAGTTAACGGGAAACAACTGTGTCGATGGCTCGCTGGGCGTAGCCGATTCCAAGGTTTGGCAGGCCTTGTTCCCGAACAATACTTTCGTTCGCGGTTTTCAGTTTAACGACATGAAGAACAACGTCGTGCTGTCTTACGATACGCACGAAGTGCTGGATTTGATTAAAAACCTTTATTCACGTTTGGCAATGATTACCGGCGATCAATTGCCGGAACTTTCCATGATCCGGCAGGAACCGAAATGGGCTGAACTGATTCAGGCCGTGGAACGCTGTGACAGCCGTTATGTAGATAAAGGTGGCATGTATAATTCTAGCCGCTTGTTCGATGATCTCATCAATGGCTTTCACTCTATCGATGACGATTTTGGCACTGATATGCTGGCACAAACTCTGGCCCGTATGCGCCTGTTCCACACTCCGCCCGCAACTCCGGAGATTCAGACTTACAACGTTGCTCCCGACGATTCCAGAAGCCAGGCCAAATGGCGTACCTATAAACGCGCTACCCTGCCACAGGCTGTCGATTTTAAAAAAGATATCGACTTTCACCAAATCGTGGCTTCCATGAATCAATACCCCACGCTGTTACGCAAGCTGGGTTTGGTGGTTGACCTGCTGATTAACCCTGGTGAGTTTTCGCCGACCAACATAGATGATTTAAGTGTAATTGTTGAACTGCCATCCCTGCCTTCAGATGTGCAGGTAGAGCGCATTAAAGACGCTTCTCCCCATGTGCAGACATTGTTGAGTAAAAATCGTTTCGAGAGCGTTTCGCGGCCTAATCCTCAGTTAGGTGATTCTGCGATCAAACGGCGTATGCTGGATTTTGACAAGAAAAAATTTGATCTGGTTCAGATAGACGTAGACGGTGCGGGACTGAAGATAATGAACTTTGCCCGTTCACTCAACCGCTATAAGTCTCCTGAAAGCCGTATTGACCCGGTAAGTAAATTTGGGAGCCGGGCGGGCATTCCAACGCAACGCAACGCGGGGCTAATGTTGGTGCAGAGGAACAGGGGCTCCATGCTCTACAACACTTTTCAAAAGGCCAGCGCTAATAATAAGGCGATAGCTGAGTTTAAGAATCCGCCGCCCAACACTACACCAAAACCACCGGCGCTCTATGCCGAAGACCTGTTGCGCGGATACCGGATCGACATCTGGGACGGTCACACCGAGGTGTGGCGTTCGCTCTGTGAACGTTATGCCCAATATGGAATCACCGATCTGTCACAACCGGTTAAAGTGGACAATGAAGAAGGAACGGTGCGTTTGGCGGCCACTCAATCGGCAGACGAAACCAGCAACCAGAACTTCGTCTATCTGCACGAGGTGCTTACCTCATGGACAGGCTGGAGCCTCTGTGTACCACCACCTGGCAAGACCATAGACAAGGACGACAACGTTGCCTCCGCAGATGCAGAGATACCACCCGGAATGCGCTTAACGACCCACTTCAAACTGGTCAAAGACTCTCTGCCACGGTTGCGCTACGGTCGATCCTACTGGCTACGCGCCCGCGCCGTTGACTTGGCGGGCAACTCTCTGCCGCCTAAGAAGGACGATTACGCAGATGAAAATCCTCAGGACAACGCGTTGCCATATTTACGTTACGACCCTGTTGCGGCACCGGTGGTGGCCCTTGTTAAATCTTCCGGAGTAGTGCGGGAACCAGCCGAAGGGGAGTCTATGGAGCATATGGCCATCCGTAGTTTCAACGAGAATCAGGCCGACAACAACGTGCTAACTACGCAAGTCTCCAATCGCTTTATTCTCCCGGCGCAAACATCTGTAAAGGAATCGGAACAACACGGCATGCTGGATAACGCAGGCCAGGTAGATGCCAACACCTTTACCATGCTGGCAAATCAGGATAACCAGTTGGATGATGTCAAGGTGAGTTTGAATGGCCCGTTCACCATAACACCAAGCGAGGCGACATACGCCGTGTTTGCAGAGGGTGGGGCACTACCTTATTTGCCCGACCCTTTATCGGTCGAGATCGCCGCTCGTATTTTTGGTCATCCTGCAATCCAGGACCATGAAATCTTGAGCATTCCGCTTTATGCCGACGGAGATCAGTGGCCCTCGGCGCAACCATTCAAGGTCCATGTTTACGAGGGTGCGCATAGTGCGGAGAAACCATCGTTTGATAATAATAGCAGAACTCTGAACATCCCTCTGCCCAAGGGGGAACGCGCCATCTTGCGCCTCTCGCTTAAACTTTCAAAAGAGGCTCTGCGTTTAATGGGTGTGTGGAACTGGTTAGGCAATTTGGCAAAGCAGGATATGGAAAAGCAGGCCACTAACGGCCAGCACTGGATGCTTACCCCATGGCGTAATATTGCCCTGGTACATGCGGTGCAAAGGCCGCTTATGTCGCCAGAACTCTCTGCGCCCAACACTGGCAAAGAGCTGGGCAAAACCTTTGTCTATCCCAGGTTTTCCGCTACTCTCAGCCTTAAGAGTACCGATCATCTTGACCTTCGCGCTCAATGGAACGAGCCGGATGGTGACAGCGGGCAGGCCGATGGCAAAAATATCGTTCGCAACGACCGGGCCTTTTCCATCAAGATTACCGATCCTGATTCCTATGCCTCACGCTATTTTGATTCTGCTTATACAGGCATCCC
>JAJRTC010000155.1 GCA_024278445.1 Nitrospirota bacterium | reverse complement strand
GGTGGAGGTGGCGTGGGCGTTTATGTAACCTATTTTTTCCGGCGCAATTCCCGCGTCGTTTAACGCATGGTTCATGCACCTTACCGCCCCTTCGCCATCGGGAGGAGGCGAGGTCATGTGATACGCGTCGGCGCTCATACCGTAGCCCAAAAGTTCTGCATATATTTTCGCGCCACGAGCCTCGGCCCTGTCACGCCGTTCAAGAATAACGACGCCAGCCCCTTCGCCCATCACAAATCCGTCGCGGTCATTATCAAACGGTCGGCTCGCCTTTTCCGGTTCGTCGTTTCGTTTTTTAGATAGCGCCTTGGCGGATGCGAAACCAGCTATGGCAAGGCCGGTAATGGCTCCTTCAGCTCCGCCAGCTATGATAACGTCTGCATCGCCCCGCTCTATTATTCTCCCTGCGTCGCCTATGGCCGAAGAACCGGTGGCACAAGCCGTTACGGGACATGCGTTTGGCCCCTTAAGCCCGAAAGTGATAGAGACCTGCCCTGCGGCAAGATTTGACAAAACGGCAGGAATAAAAAAAGGCGACACCCGGCGCGGCCCGCGCTCTAACAAAGTTTTGGCCGTTCGCTCAATCTCCGGCAAGCCACCGATACCAGCGCCAACGACAACGCCAAACCTGTCTTTTTCTTCCTTGGTGAGCGTTGTGTGATCTATGCCAGCGTCTTTTAAGGCAAGCATGGAACTTGCTATGGCAAAGTGGATGAAGGCGTCCATTTTTTTGACTTCCTTCCCCGGTATATAATCTTTAGGGTCGAAGTTCTTTACTTCGCCTGCGATTTTAACAGGGTAGTCAGACGCGTCAAAACGGGTGATGGGCCCAATGCCGGACCTCCCGTTAACAACTCCGTTCCAGGTTTCATCAACGCCAACACCCAAAGGCGTGACCATGCCAAGCCCTGTTACAACGACGTTCTTCATCTGTCAATCAAATGAACGGGTAACCTGCGCCGGTTCTTCAGCGTCAGCCCTGTTCCGCCGTAGCGGAGATATAATCGACAGCCTGTTGAACAGTCTGGATTTTTTCTGCATCTTCGTCTGGAATTTCTATATCAAAGGCTTCTTCAAAAGCCATAACAAGTTCAACAACATCCAGTGAATCGGCGTTCAAGTCGGTATCGAACTTGGCGGCGGAAACAACTTTAGCCTCTTCGACCTCAAGCTGTTCGACGATGATCGACTTGACCTTATCTTCAATCGACATATTTCCTTCTCCCATCTGCATTTTTTTTAACTGTTGAAATATTCTAATGGAAACTTGGGAAAAACCAAGCTATAAATCACATCGCAAGGCCGCCATTTATTGACAAAGTGTGCCCCGTCACATATCCGGCTCCGTCAGAAGCAAGATATATGGCCCCATCGGCTATATCCGCAATATCACCCAATCGGCCTAAAGGAATGGCCTCCATAATCTTGTTAGCCGCCGCAACGCCCATCTCGCCTGTCATATCGGTTACGATGTATCCTGGCGCTATCGCATTTACCGTGATACCACGGCTGGCGAGTTCTTTTGCCGCAGATTTGGTCATCCCGATAAGCCCCGCCTTGGAAGCCGAATAGTTAACCTGCCCTGCGTTTCCTGTTTCCCCCACCACGGACGAGATATTAATGATACGTCCAAAACGTTGTTTTATCATGAGTTTTGACGCAGATTTAAGACAGTTGAAGGAGCCTTTAAGGTTCACGCGGATAACATCGTCAAAATCCGCCTCTTTCATCCGCAATAAAAGACCATCGCGAGTAATACCTGCATTGTTTATCAGAATATCAACCCGGTCAAATTCCTTTTTAGCGTTAACAAACAGGGTGTTAACGAATTCAGGATCAGATATGTCTCCCGTCATTCCCTCGGCACGAACGCCTTTGCCCCTGCACATGCTCAAAGCGTCGTCAAGCGGGCTTTTCTGGGATACAAGAAAAAGATCGGCCCCTTCACCAGCAAAGGCTTCCGCAATACCAAGCCCGATACCCCTCGACGCGCCGGTTATAACCGCAACTTTTCCCTTGAGCCTATCCATTAAGAACCTCTGCCGTTTTTTCAATATCTTCCATGGTTCCAACCAACGAAACAGGTATGGATTTATTTATTCTACGCATAAGACCGGTCAGCACCTTCCCCGGCCCTATCTCCAGAGCCTTATCGACTCCCAGATCGGCTATTTTCGTCATAGACGAGACCCAGCCCACACAACCTGTAACCTGGCGTGACAGCCCATCCACGACATCGTCTGCAGTTACCGAAGCTTCTGCGTCTACGTTCCTTATAACAGGAAAAACAGGGTTGTTAAACTTTATTGTTTTCATGAACTCAACCAGCCCATCGCGAGCAGGTTGCATAAGGCTTGTATGAAACGGAGCCGAAACCGGAAGCGGAATGGCCTTTTTGGCGCCACGCTCCTTCGCCAATACAGACGCTTTTTCGACGTCCTCTTTTTTTCCGGCAATAACGGTCTGTTCCGGACTGTTAAAATTGGCAGGAGAAACAACTCCGCCAGATTCCGTGCAAACATCCGCAACATCAGCAGATGAGAGCCCGATAATGGCCGCCATGCCACCGACCCCGACAGGAACGGCAGACTGCATAAGCTCGCCCCTTTTGCGAACAAGCCGTATAACGTCGGCAAATTCTATGGCCCCGGCTGAAAAACATGCGGAAAACTCACCCAAGCTATGACCCGCCACCGCTTTGGGGGTAATATCCACTCTCCTTTTTAAAGCCTCAAGGGCCATAACAGAAACCAAAAGTATGGCCGGTTGCGTGTTTTCTGTAAGTTTTAATTTCTCCTCCGGGCCCTCGAGTATCAATTTGCCAATGTCAAACCCCAACGCGTCGTTCGCTTCCTCAATGCGCTTTTTTGCATTTGGTTCCGCTGATATGATGTCAGCGCCCATGCCTACAAACTGGGAACCTTGCCCCGGAAAAAGAAAAGCTGTGTTTCCACTCATAAATTGGAACCTCAATAAAATCAAGCGACGTAGGATATAGGACAGACCCTTTTATGTCAAGAGGAGGTGGAGCTTATGGGGAGGTTGGAGTTTGTGGGGGATTTGGGGGATTTACAGCTTAGCTATAGTATTATCCCAGCAACGCCTTCTAGTTTTTTAATTTTATCCATATCACCAGATCGTATTGGCCCATTCCAGCCGGTAATTTTATAGTTTTTCCTCCCCATTTTACCTTGATATGGTAAATCGTTGTCCTCCATGTCTGTTTCCACAAATCCACATACATATGCAGGGATTTTTCGAAAAGAAGGAAGAGTGTCAAACAACCTATTCGACTCTTCTTCAGATAAGCTACCTATCTCTTTCCCAACCTTTAGAATTTTATCTTTGAATACGCTAATTTCTTTGAAAAAAGCAAAAAGGTGATCCCGCCCCACACCAACCTTCACCAAAATATGAATATCAGAATGATTAAATTGGTCACCCGGAATGTCTAACCATATTCCATTCCATTTAGTGGCTTTAACGCTGACCTTTAGTTTTGGCTCCCTAAAGTCTGCACCCGGAAATTTGACTTTGTGAATATCCATCGGCAAATAGCCAGCAATTTCTCCTTTTTCGTGTCCAAGGTCAGCATCAATATTCCATTCTAATTTCAAAAACTGAATTAGCGCAATTTAGCCAAGGTAACCACGAATCATATCCGCCCACAACTGCCCCATGTCTCTCTGTCTACTGGCACCATAGTCAGTAGCCGCAACATGAGAAACTATTTTTAAGGCACTTACACACATTTCAGCATACTGTTCTTTTCCAATTAACACGGTATTGGGTAAAAATCTATTTCCTAACCATTCGTCATATTGCTCTTCATCTTTAACCTCGCCTCCAGCCAGCGCTTTTTCTAAAATTTTGTCAAGCTCTTCATCCCTAATTCCAAGAGCCTCTATTTTTTCAGCAAGGTCCGTTCTAATCACGATACGCTCCTCGGAAAAGATTAACCTGAGTGGACCAACTTGCATTAACATGTGGATAGTCGACACCGGCAAGTGTTTTAAGAATAGCCTCAAAAATTATTTTCACTCCAAGAGGTGGAACCGCCATCCCTATTTGCTTTCGCACACTTTCTTTGGAACCATGAAAGACATAGTTATCTGGAAAAGTTTGAATTCTAGCCCTCTCACGACTTGTTAACGCACGATTTTCTAACCAGTGGTACCCATGAGTCCCGCCACCACCGCTACCAGTAATAGTATAAGAAGGTTTATCTGGGTCTAGCCTGCGGTAAATCTGGCTCAACTTAGCTCCTTTAACATTTAGCTTTAAATGTTCGGGTAAGTTTGCTGTCCAAGCATTCTCTCCCGGCTTGGTAAACTTTAGACGCTCCACAACTGTTTTTGATTGCTTGGTCAGTTCGTTATTAGAAGCGGAATGGGGTATTGGAGGGTTTTCTAACGCTGTCCGAACTGCAATTGGGTTGTGACCCGTTGTCGGCTTCGGAACTTTAAACATAACACCCAGGTCACTGCGCATACCTACAACGATTATCCTGTGTCTTTTTTGTGGAACACCATACTCCTCAAATTTATATAAGTTAGTTGTTGTTACATAACCTTTACCAGCTGACTCCAAGTCAGATATTATCTTTGCAAATGCTTTGCCTTCATTAGCGCTAGACAATCCCCCTACATTTTCAGCAACGAAGAAAAGGGGACCAAACATATCAATAACTTTCACCCCATGCAAATACAGAGGGCCAAAGGAGCCATCAAAACCTTTTTGCTCTCCTACAATGCTGAAATCATTACAGGGAAAACCATATGCAAACGCATCTATTTTTTTTAGGCGAGTCAAATCCAGAGTCCGTACATCATGGTGGATTACAGAATGTGGTCTATCTGGACAGATATTATCTATAAAAGTCTGACAAGAATCGGAATCATAATCAGAAGCCCATTCATGCTCGATGGAATACTCGACCCTCCCTTTCTTTACCTTGGCCAGATTTGCACCGAAAGCCAAGCCACCAGGCCCGCAAAAAAATTCACCGAGCCTGAAAACCTGTTTTTGTATAGCATGCGAGTTGCTTTTGCTTTTTCTACTTTTAGCTACCTCGACAACCATCAGATACCATCGACCTTTTTTATTGAATGCTTTTCACAGCAAAATTAATCGTACGATGACGAACCTCGCAAAGATAGCATTTTAGCTAAACATCTTGCATGCCCACTAAAAACCTCACGGCCTCGAAACCTCAGTTTCGCCCTCTGTAGCTATTTTGGCGATACTGTGAGCCAACTGGCTAGGGTCTCTAGGTCTTTTTGGTTTCTTGTCCATGCGTTATTATCGCATATGCACAAATGCAATGCGAGGGAGTTAGATTTCAGACTGACGCACTACCTAGAGTTTAGTAGTACGTCAGTTTGCGTATTGTTGTCATGCTGAGCCACCCCTCAAAAAATCTTCCCTTCAAAATTGCGCCATGCGCCGATAACAATGCCGACCACCGGGCTTTCATCGACCTCCCGCAGGTCTATATGCTGAATTCTGTGAGACTGGTTAAGCGGGATCAGATAGAGGTGATACCCCTCCTTCTGTAAAGTCTTGGCGGTTATTCCCCCATCGTTCATAACGGCGTATATCTTTTTTTCGACAATCTTCTCCTTGTCCACGTCGCGATCTATGACCACTATATCGCCAGAATTCAAGTGCGGAGCCATAGAATCACCCTTCACCCGGCAGGCAACGAGGTTTTTTGATGCGCCCACCTTCTTCAAAGCCCGCATATGCAAAAGGACGTGATCGATAACATCATCCTCCATAATGATAGGCTCGCCTGCGGCTATCGCGCTTTTGGTCAGGGGGACGCTTATGTACTGGTCGCCGGCAGGGGTAGCCCACTCCCCGTTATCCGTAGCGGCGTATGACTTTGCGGGTAAAACACCAAGGGTTAACGGCTTTGCGTCACGCACGTCTGTCGGCAGGGGTTTTCCGGTCAGTAGACGGCCGAGGTCGATCTTCCCTACCTTGGCGATGTTCAGTAACGTGTCGATATCTGGCAGAGCCCCCTCCTCATATCGCTTCACAGACATGTGGGAGACACCGATGATATCTGCAAACCGGCTCAAGGTGAGGTTACCCCTTATTTCTTTTATTCTTATTCTTAACGCTTCCCTGTCGATCATTTATTTTCTAATATTTGTTAAATTTTCATATTGACTTTTAACGCTACCGTTAAATACAGTATAAGGGAGAGTTTCTGGTTTTGCAAGTCGAATATGAAAAAGATGGATGAGGAGGTTTTGTGAGAAAACAGGGTAAAAACGCCTCAAAAACAAAAAAGCCGGCAATTGGCACCACGTCCGGCACCTTAAAAAAATATTTCACCACATCGCAACTCACCACACGATGGGGCGTTAGCGCCGCTACGATTATACGACTGATCGAGGAAGGGCAATTGCGCGGGCTTAAAATACGCGGGGTTTACAGGGTAGAGAGGCAATCTGTAGAGTCATACGAAAACAAAGTATCTTTCTAACGCTCTCCTGAGCGCAAGCGAAAAGAGCGCCCGTCACAGAGATGTCTGTTTTAATGAAATGCCCAATATCCTATAATGGAGGGATTGTCTGGAGCGATTCATGGAAACACGACCCAAAAACGTAACTATTCAAGATTTTTTAAAGGAACTTGCGCAACCTGCGTCTGAGCTTGGCGCATACCTTGAAGCCAACACTCATAATAGCGTAGACATTGAAAAAATTACAGAATTTGCCGAAAAGGTTAAAAATGTTCATGAACGCTTAAAAGAAATGTTTGCAGGCGGTGGAGGATCAAGGTCGAAAATAATAGAACGGTTTTTTATAAACTGGAACAACACCGTTCTTGGCGTTTTATACGCATCCGACAAAATATGCGAGAGCAAAAGCGTTTCTGAAAAGCATTACGAAATACTGCGAGCTTCCGTTAACAACATACAAGTGTCTTTAAAGGATTTCGGCATTACGAGCACGTAAAGGCTTTTAAAGACCAGAAGCCGTCTTTCTGTAAACGCAAATCTTGATTTTCACAAGTTAGCCCCGCCGCTTCACGACACCCGGATGCCAGACCCAATCTCATCCATAGGCCCGACCAGCGTCAACTTGTCTCCATCGTTCACGGCAAGCACCATGCCTTGCGACATGATCCCCCGCAATTTTCGCGGTTTTAGGT
>JAJRTC010000154.1 GCA_024278445.1 Nitrospirota bacterium | reverse complement strand
GGTTGCTGGGTAACAAGAGAGTATGGGCCGGTCGAGCGAGCGTGAATTTTGTCGTCAACCAAATGGTGCAGTTTCATCATGTAGATGTAACCGACCATGACCTTTTGATCGAACTTACTGCCGGTTCTGCCATCATGCAAGTTGACCTTACCGTTCTCAGGATATCCTGACTTTGCGAGAAGATCGGTTATATTTTTCTCCTTCGCTCCGTCGAACACAGGGGTTTTCATATGTTCGCCAAGACGCTTTGCGGCCATTCCAAGGTTTGTTTCCATGATTTGGCCAACATTCATACGCGATGGTACGCCCAACGGGTTCAAGATAATATCAATTGGCGTTCCGTTATCATCAAAAGGCATATCCTCTTCAGGAACTATGACCGACACAACACCCTTGTTACCGTGACGTCCGGCCATTTTATCGCCGACCTGAAGTTTTCGTTTAATGGCTACATAAATTTTCACCATCTTGATAACTCCGGGCGATAGTTCATCTCCCAGCGAAAACTTGTTTATCCTGTCTTCGTAGCGAGTTTTAATATCTTCAATTACCTCGCTGGTCTCCTCGTTGATTTTAGCAACACTTTGGGTTGTTTCAGGCTCCTTCACCTCTATCCCTGCGAGTTCCCTACCGGAAATACCGGCCAGAAGCTCCTCAGTAAGATTATCGCCCTTGCTAACAAGAACTCTCGAACCTTTTTCAACGTCGGCAGTAGCGACCTTGCCCAGAAGAAGACTACGAATTTTTTTATCGCGCTCAATCTGAAGAATTTCTATCTCCTGCGACATATCCTTTTCAAGACGAAGCCGCTCCTCATTTTCAATTTCAAGCGTTCTTTCGTCTTTATCGGCGCCGCGCCGTGAGAAAACCTTCACGTTTATAACGGTTCCCTCGTTGCTTGGCGGAACGGTAAAAGAAGTGTCGCGAACATCACCGGCCTTCTCACCAAATATAGCTTTTAGCAGTTTTTCTTCAGGAGATAAAAGCGTTTCGCCTTTCGGGGTTACTTTACCAACAAGGATATCGCCAGTCTTAACCTTTGCGCCTATCCGCACTATGCCAGACTCGTCAAGGTTCTTAAGAGCATCCTCAGGAACATGCGGAATGTCTCTTGTAATATCTTCCTTGCCCTGACGCGTATCGCGAGCCTCGACCTCGAACTCCTCTATATGAATCGACGTAAACGTGTCGTTTTTCACAAGTTTCTCAGAGATGATGATGGCATCCTCGAAGTTGTAACCGTTCCATGGCATGAAAGCCACGCGCACGTTTTTGCCAAGGGCAAGTTCACCACGGTCGGTAGATTGACCATCCGCTATAACGTCACCCCGCTTCACAATTTGCCCAAGCGTCACAATCGGAACCTGGTTTACACAGGTGTTCTGGTTAGAGCGGTTGTACTTTGTAAGGTTATAAATATCAACAGTAGACGCGCTTAAGTCTTTGGAGTCCGTACGAATTGCAATACGGCTCGCGTCAATGCTAACAACCTCGCCTGCATTTTTTGCGGCGACAACGGCACCTGAATCCAGCGCCGCCTTGGCCTCCATCCCTGTGCCGACAAAAGGAGTTTCCGTTTTCATAAGCGGAACCGCCTGCCTCTGCATGTTTGAACCCATAAGCGCACGGTTGGCGTCGTCGTTTTCAAGAAACGGTATAAGAGCCGCCGCAACAGAAACCAACTGCATTGGCGAAACATCCATATAATCTACCTCGGAAGGTGGTGCCATTACATACTCACCACTTTTCCTGCAAGAGACAAGATCCATCGTAAAGCGGCCTTCCTCATCAAGAACCGCGTTCGCCTGGGCAATGATGTGCTTGTCTTCATCCATAGCGGAGAGATAATCCACCTCACCTAAAACTTTACCGCCTACGACTTTTCTATATGGCGTTTCAATAAAGCCGAAATCGTTTACCCGTCCATAGGAAGCAAGCGACGAGATAAGCCCGATGTTTGGCCCCTCAGGAGTTTCGATAGGACAGATACGGCCATAGTGGCTAGGATGTACGTCACGCACCTCAAAACCGGCTCTTTCCCTTGTAAGGCCACCGGGCCCAAGCGCCGAAAGACGCCTTTTGTGGGTGATCGAGGATAACGGGTTTGTTTGATCCATAAACTGCGATAGCTGACTGGAACCGAAAAACTCTTTTATAGCCGCAGTAACGGGCTTAGAGTTAATAAGGTCATGCGGCATACACGCGGTAAGATCCATCATGTTCATTCGTTCCATAACGGCCTTTTCCATACGGACAAGCCCTACACGGAACTGGTTTTCGACAGATTCACCAACGGAACGAACCCGTCTGTTGCTAAGGTGGTCGATATCGTCGGCGTTACCGATACCAGCACGAAGCTCAAAAAGCACCTTAACCGTGTGCAAGATATCTTCTTTCGTAATAACACGCTGGTCCAGACCGAAATCGAGCCCTAGCCTGTTGTTAAGCTTAAGCCTTCCAACGTCAGACAGGTCGTAACGTTTAGGATTAAAGAAAAGATTGTCAAACAGGGTCTTGGCGGTTTCCGCAGTAGGAGGATCGCCCGGGCGGATACGTTTGCATATTTCTTTCAGCGCAACGTCCTGCGAATCTACACCGTCTACGGCCAGAGTATCGCGGATGGAGGTATCTTTAAACT
>JAJRTC010000153.1 GCA_024278445.1 Nitrospirota bacterium | reverse complement strand
CTAAATAGTGTCGTCACGAGATATCAGCCCAGAGCGCAATGCACCTGATTTGAACGGCAGCCAGGAATGACGCTGTATTCTTGGCGTATCGTGTTGCAATGCCGCGCCACCGCTTGAGGTGGAGAAAGGCATTTTCGACCAAGTGACGGAGTTTATAAAGATCCTTATCGTAAGCTCTTTGTGCGGTACGGTTTTTTCTGGGCGGAATGACAGGCGTCATCCCCTGCGCCATGGCCTGCTCAATAATGGAATTGCTGTCATAGCCGCGATCAGCCAAAAGATGCTCCGCTTCGATCCCTTCGATCAAGCGGCCAGCTTGCGTGCAATCTGCTCTGGTACCTTCCGTGATAATGACTCTGACCGGCATACCATGCGCATCCACGGCCAGATGTATTTTGGTGTTGAGCCCCCTTTTGTGCGACTCATATCCTGATTGCCGCCTCGTGCGCCTGCGGCATGTGGATGAACTTTGCAATGACTGGCATCGATCATCAGCCATTCATAATCTGGATCATCGATGAGAATTTCCAGAAGTTTTTCCCATACACCCTTGTCCCGCCAACGGCAAAAACGCCGTTGAACATTTTTCCAGTCACCATAATCGGGCGGTAAATCACGCCACGGCGCCCCGGTCCGCAATATCCAGAAAATAGCATTGATGAACAATCTATTATCCTTGGCAACGCCGCCCCAAGTACCCGCGCGACCAGGTAGATGCCGCTCAAGCAATGCCCATACTTTATCAGATATATCGTGCCGTCTATGTGATGCGGTCATACCAATCTCCTTCTGTTTGATATGATTCTACACTATTTCCAATCTCGTGACGACACTATCTAATTTTGAGGAATAAACCCGGGACGTACATTGTTGGCATCTCACACAAATAGAGCAACTTATTTGGTGCCTTCTTGACAGCCTTTATGGAATAGGACGATAATCTTAACTCACTTCAGCTGAAAGGGTGTCAAATGCCTTCAAAATCTTTTAACGAAGAACTGGCGGAATGGAGCCACCTTAATCTTTTAAACTGCATCGGGGTTGATGAATGCATGAAAATCTGCCCTGTTGCGCCAGCCGATATCACTATTGGCGACTTAAACGAGGCAACCCGCAACAGTGCAAAGCTTGAAGGCCCTGTTTTAAAGTTTACACAAGACTGTATCCAGTGTGGCCAGTGTGACCAGGTTTGCCCAACATCTGCGGCAAGGTCTATCATGATGCTGAAGTTAAAAGAAAAAATGGCACAAAACGGCCAATCTCCCGCAAACCACAAAAGCTATTTTGCGCTCAAGGGGCATGATAAAAGTGCATTAAAACGAACCGGTTTTAACGTATACATGAAGAATAAATGGAAACTGTCCGGCGACCGCCTGAAGAATAAAAAACTGGCAAGCCATATAAGTAAAAAAAGTTTCAGACAGGCTGAATACCTTTTCTATTTCGGATGTTACATTTTTACAGGGGAGCAATCTGCGGCGCAGTGCGTTGATATTGCCGACAGGCTTTCGATGGACTATGAAGTGTTGGGCGGGCTCGATAGTTGTTGTGGCTGGCCCCAGCTTTTAGCTGGCAGAACTGACGAGGCGGAAGATTATCACAAAAGGCTGGCTGACCTTGTTGGGAAATCTGACCCCTCATATGTGATAACCGGATGTGCCGAGTGTTACATGTCGCTTCGAAAGATAAAAGAAAAGTATGGAATGCGCTTTGAACCACTCACCACGCCTGAATGGTTTGAAAAATTTGCCGATGAATTGGGGCTTGAAAAATCTGACGAGACAGTTACTTTTCATGATTCCTGCCATATAAGCCGCAAAACAAATAACCCGGAGCCTGCAACGCAACTGTTGTCGCGTCTCAACCCGGTGGTTGAGATGGAAAGATCGGGCACAAATACATATTGCTGTGGATACTGGGGGTTGAATAGTGACCCCGCACAACTCTCTGCCATACATGAAAGCCGTTATAAAGAAGCTAAAAAAACAGGTGCCAACACGATGGTGGTTGAATGCGTTACCTGCCTTGAGTCTTTTAGCAAAGATATGGAGGCAGGAGGAGTTGTGGCGCGTGACATTGTGGATTTAGTGCATGAACGGATGAATATAAAATGAGACGATATGTAATTGTTGGCGCAGGCATCGCCTCTGTTTCGGCGGTAGACAGAATACGCGCCCTTGACCCTGACGGACAAATAACCATCGTTAACAACGAGCCAGATCCTTTTTATTTCCGTCCCGCGCTATCTTTCTTTTTCAAAGGGGCCATATCTGAAAAAAAACTATATGGAAAACCGTTTAGATGGGCGGACGATAGCAAGGTCAAGATAGTAAATGACGTCGTTATCTCTATAAACGTGGCTGAAAAAAATGTGACGCTAAAAAGCGGGGCGCTGGAGCCTTATGACAGGCTTTTAGTAGCCACGGGGGCTCAACCGATAATACCGCCTTGGCCTGGAGCCGAGCTTGACGGAGTTTTCACTTATCGCACCGCCTCATGCGCCAGAATGAAAAAAGAGCGTATCGAAACAGGGAAAGTTAAGAAAGCTATAGTGGTTGGCGGTGGAATTCTGGGAATAGAAATGGTGGAAAACCTGCACAATATGGGGGTCGAAACCACACTGCTTTTGCGTGGATGTTCCATTTTGGACATCCTGTTCGACGACGAAGGGGCGGGCGTCATACTAAAGCAGATGGAACAAGATAACATCCGTGTGTTGTGTGAAACTGAAATCGCAGGAATCGTTGGCACAAACGGGGCCGTGACCTCTGTTAAAACAAATAAAGGAGACACGCTACCAACTGACATGGTGATGGTGGCCGTAGGGGTGCGAGCCGATACGGCCCTCCTTGAGGGGAGTGGCATAGATGTTGAGAGGGGGGTTCTGGTTAACGAAAACCTGATGACAAATATAGAAGACGTCTATTCTGCAGGCGATGTTGCCGTAATACACGCAAACGGAACCAAAATTCCATGTGGCACATGGTTGCGGGCGGCAACCATGGGTGAATGTGCCGGAGAAAATATGGCGGGGGCTAAAAAACCGTTTATTGAAAAAGTGTTTTTTAACGCAAGCCACGCCTATAAAAGCATCTATGCCGTTGTTGGTAAATATAACGCTACAACAGACGACGGTGCCATGCATGTTGTTATAAAATCAGATGATGACTCATACGGCAAAATAGTCTTCAAAGGTGAAAAGGTAATAGGTG
Organism: Nitrospirota bacterium; assembly: GCA_024278445.1. Lineage (GTDB taxonomy): Bacteria > Nitrospinota_A > UBA7883 > UBA7883 > JAJRTC01 > JAJRTC01. The sequence goes on along the minus strand of JAJRTC010000153.1, from coordinate 1,858 downwards.
GCGTGTTTATCGGTGATGTGTCGCCTGTGTGGAAAGTCTATCGTGCGATAGAGACTGATGCTTCGGTTAACCCGGGCAGTTCCGATATCCTTGCAGACTTGCCATATACGCCCCAGCTTCTGTTTTAATATCTGATTAAATTTCAATTGTCACAGGAGGAAAAATGTCTCTCCCTCTAAAACTTCTGATCGGGAATGAACGGGTGCAAACTTCAAGCACCGCCGATGTGATAAACCCGTTCGACGGTAGCAAAATAGCGACGGTGTGTTTGGCTGGCAAAAAGGAGATGAACTCAGCGCTCAAGGCGGCTAGCGACGCTTTTCAAATTACACGAAAGATGAGCGCCCATGACGTATCATCTTTGTTAAAGCGGACGGTTCACGGTCTTATTCGGAATAAAAAACGATTGGCGGATGCAATCGTGGCCGAGGCTGGCAAACCGATATCGCTTGCAGAGCAGGAAGTGGAGCGTACCGTCACAACGTTTAACATGGCCGCAGAGGAGGTGAACAGGTGTGTGGGGGAGCTTTTGCCTGTAGATATCGACCCTCGCGGTGCCGGGCGATACGCCATTGTTAAAAAGTTTCCGATAGGTGTTATAGGCGGTATCTCGCCTTTTAACTTTCCTTTAAACCTTGTGGCGCATAAGGTGGCCCCTGCTATTGCGGCAAAAAATACGATAGTTTTAAAACCTGCCACGCAAACTCCGGTTAGTTCTTTTATCCTGGGTGAGATATTGCTTGAAGCCGGTATTACGTCGGGGCAATATAACGTTCTTCCCTGTTCAAGAGAAGTAGGAGAGATGTTGGCGACCGATAACAGAGTGGCTAAACTTACCTTCACCGGCAGTCCGCCGGTCGGTTGGCATTTAAAAAAACTTGCATACCACAAAAAAGTGACGCTGGAACTAGGTGGTAACGCGGCTGTTGTTGTTTGCAAAGACGCAGACCTTAAATGGGCCGTGCCTCAGATTGTCGCTGGCGCGTTTGGCTATGCCGGGCAGGTTTGTATCAGCGTGCAAAGGATACTTGTCCACAAATCCATTTTCGCTAAAACCGTGGGTATGCTGGTTCGGGAAACAGAAAAAATAAAGACTGGCAACCCTCGCAATAAAAATGTGATGGTCGGGCCGATGATAAACAAAGGCGCCTTAAAGCAAACTGTTAAATGGGTTAATGAAGCGGTAGAAGAGGGCGCACAGGTTTTAATCGGCGGCAGGGCGAAAGGGGCTTGTTATTTGCCAACTTTAATCTCCGACGTTAAACGCAAGATGAAAGTTGTGTGTGAGGAGGCTTTCGCACCCGTGGCGGTGGTTCAACAATTTAGTAATTTTACGCAGGCGATAAAAATGGTAAACGATTCCGCTTATGGTTTGCAAATGGGTGTTTTTACTCGCGACTTGGATAATGCGTTTACGGCATTCGAATCTGCCGACGTTGGTGGTGTGATAGTGAACGATTTCCCAACGTTCCGCGTAGACAACATGCCTTATGGAGGCGTGAAGGAATCCGGCTTCGGGCGTGAAGGTATAAAATATGCTATCGACGAGATGACCGAAACGAAAGTTATGGTGATTAAAAAGTAGGGTTATTGATATACCTAAGATATATTGTCACTCAGCTTGCATAGCCCAAACATTTGCAAAGGAGAAAAAATTGAAACCAGACTCGCTTATTAAACTTCTTGTTGTCTCACTGCTTACTGTTTCTTTAGTTGCATGTGGCGGTGGAGGTGGTGGCGGAAGTTCAACCGATACTGACACCGGAAGTACGGGTGACGGTGATAGCGGCGGAGGAAGCGGCAGTTCAAGCTCCGGTTTTGAGGCTTCGCTTGTTGGCACATGGCGATCTGTTTGCAT
>JAJRTC010000152.1 GCA_024278445.1 Nitrospirota bacterium | reverse complement strand
GCTCTCACAGTGTGATAAATGTCATAGAAATTCGATAACAAGCCCGATGATTCTAAAAAGTCTGGGGCTGGATCAAAACCGCCCTTAACATCTAACCCTTCATCCATTATACTTTTAGACTCGGTAAAATAAAGTTTCATTATTATAAGAAGCGCCGTGAGAAAATTATATAACGAGCAATAGCTCTTTAATTCTATTGGAGATTATTTAAAATGGCGAAACCGCAATATCACGTTTTTATCTGCACCAACCAAAGACCGGCAGGCAACCCTCGCGGAAGTTGTGCCGAACGTGGCTCGCTTGAAGTGTGGCAGAAGTTCGCGGATATACTTAACCAGACGCAAATGTTCGAGAAAGTTCTTATCAGCGGTGTGAGGTCGTGCTTAGGGCCATGTCAGGCAGGCCCCATCGTTGTCGTATACCCTGACGCCGTATGGTACAAAATGGTTACCGTTAACGACGTAGAGGAAATATTCGAGAGCCACTTTAAAAATGGCAAGCCTGTTGAAAGGCTCATTTTGCCCGACGCAATGTTCGGTTAAGCAAAGCTTTTTATAGTGCGAGACAGACGCGAGGCAGAGGAGATCGAGGATGCAATCCTCGCCTCTTTTGCGTCGAAAAGCCATAATTCCCGTGGGCGCGTTCATCCTGAGGACGAGCATGCTTTCAGAACGATATATATGCGCGACCGAGACAGGGTGATTCACAGCTCCGCCTTTCGTCGTCTTGAATATAAAACGCAGGTTTTTATTTATCATGAAGGCGACCATTACCGCACCCGTTTAACACACACGATGGAAGTCGCCCAGATAGGGCGCTCTGTCGCCCGCGCTCTTCGCTTGAACGAAGATTTGTGCGAGGCCATCGCCCTGTCGCACGACCTGGGGCATCCTCCTTTTGGCCATTCAGGCGAAGGGGCGCTTGATTCCCTGATGAAAGATCATGGCGGGTTTGAACATAACCTGCACGCTTTGCGAGTGGTCGATCATGTTGAGAGCCGTTACCCTGATTTCCGTGGTCTTAACCTGTCGTGGGAAACGAGGGAGGCCATCGCCAAACATGCAAAACGTCCGAACGACCCCTCACTTAACGATTTCAGGGAATTTAAAAACCCCTCTATTGAAGCGCAGATGGTAGACGTGGCCGATTCTGTTGCCTATAACGCTCACGATCTGGACGACGGCCTTTCCTCCGGTCTTCTGAACGTGGAGAAGTTAAACGAGGTGACGTTATGGCGAAGGTTCCACGATAGCGTTTCGTCAAAAAAGAGTTTACCGTCGAAACTTGTAACCTACCAGGTGATAAGGCGTATCATCAACGCGCAGGTAGGTGACCTTGCCACACAAACAGAAAAAAATGTGGAACGCCTTTCCATAAAGTCGCCAGACGACGCAAGAACCGCTTCTGAGCCTGTCGCCTGTTTCTCCGACTACATGCAAAAGGAACATCGTGAGCTTAAACGTTTCCTTAAAGAACATATGTACAAAAGCCACCGTGTGGTACGGATGGAGGTAAAAGCATATAAAGTCGTAAAAGACCTTTTCGACGCATATGTTAACCGCCCGGAACTCCTGCCGGAAAACGTTTACAGACGCCTGCAAGAAGAAGACAAAAACAGGCTTATTTGCGACTATATAGCAGGCATGACCGATAAATACGCCCTCGAAGAACACGACAAACTTTTTAACCCGATGTCGCGCGTATGACTTTGAGTGGCTATTCTTTGACATCGAAGCATACGCCATTGGCAAACAACACTTTTTTAACCCGATGTCGCGAGCGTAATTTAGCTGGTGTCTCAGTTTACGTGTTACTTGCGAAAATCAAGATTTGCGTTTACAGAAAGGCGGCTTCAGGTCTTTAAAAACCTTTACAGTTGTCAGCAATGACATTCCGCGCTCACTTCTCAATGACTGGTAGACGTCACGCCTTGTCATCCTGAACCGAAGGTTAAGGATCTCGTTTTTACACGGGATTGCCGCGTCGGCTGAAGGCTCCTCGCAATTGACACCAAGTAGACCTGTGTCGCCGTAATTTCAGATAAGCTTCGGATATTGCAAGGCCAATTCGTAACCTCTTTTTCCATTCTGTAAATGCAAGTTGTGATAACTGCAAGTAAGGTAAACGTCCATTCGATCAAAAGCAGAACAGGCTTGTTAGTCTCGGAAAGCGTCGTGACATTTAACACATCCGCCGGAGATACGGCTTAGCATTTCGTGAAGTTCGCTCATAGGAGCGGTAAAAGCCAGGTTAGCCATTTCCATGGAAGTCTGGTGAACGGTTCCGTCCATTTCTTTTACGACCTTCATAAGGTCATCAGAGTTTTTTGTTATATAGGGTTTGATTCCACCTTTGGGCGCAGGGTGATTAGCGATAGCCGAAGCCCCCTTTGATATCATCAGCCTGTTGCCGGCAAGAATGCCAGACTGAATACGGGAGAGCTGATTGGATAAATCCTGCATCACCTCGACCAGCGTCAGGTCGGCCTTTATAGCCGCCTGATCGCCCATTTCACCCTTATGTTTTTTGCAATCCTCAGGGTTCTTAAGATCACACTTATGATCTGCGCCCGTTCCACCCTTATGTTCCTTGCACTCCTCCATGTTTTTCATATCGCATTTGTGATCTGCGCCCATTCCGCCCTTATGCTTCTTGCAGTCCTCCATGTTTTTCATATCGCACTTGCGCTCACCCTTGCCATCTGTGGCAGTAGACGGAACTTTTTCCGCACCGCCTTCAGACTGAACAGCGTCATCAGATTTTTTATTCATATCGCACTGCATGGCAAAAGCCTGGGTGGAACAGATAAAAGCGGATAAAAATATAACAGCAAAAAATTTCATTTTAATTTCTCCGTTTCGTGATTGAACTAAAACCACACAACACTTCCGCGTTAATGTTCACGATCGTAATGATGACAAAGATCAGGGGTGGATTCAATGATTACCGTGCATCAAGAATCAACTTTAACTCAACAATAGCCAAAGCTCGATGGCTGATGAGGTTTTTAACCCTCAAAGGAAGCTCGGCCATCGTTTTTCCGTACTCCGGTACATAAAAAACAGGGTCATACCCGAACCCGTTCTCGCCTGCCTGCCTGTCGTATATCGTTCCTTCACAGGTTTTGCGGAAAATCTCTTCCCTGTCTGATTCAGGATCCACATACGCAATAGCAGAAACATATCTGCAGGCCCTGTTGTCGTTCCCTTTGAGGCGCTCCAAAATGATGTCATTCACTTCTTTATAGTTACGCCCCCCGGCAAACCGGGCGGACTTCACCCCAAGCTCGCCCGGCATGGCGTAGATCTCTATGCCGGAATCCTCCCCCACTACCGGCATGCCGGTATGTTTTGCCAAAGCCAACGCTTTTAAAAGGGCGTTGTCTTCGTAAGTCTCCCCCGTTTCGCGAACTTCCGGTGGGTTTTCGATATCGGCCAACGCGATGAAGCTAATGCCACTACCCTCAAAAGCATGGTTAAACTCACGCAGTTTGCCCGCATTAGATGTAGCCAATAAAATCTTCATATATCAATAAGTTACAGAAACAAAGTTAAGGCCACTCATTAAGATAATTCACAACTTTTATTTTTTATCTGCACCCCGCTAGCGCAAGACGTCCGGCAGTTGAAGCTCAGACTGTTTGGCCATGCGGAGAGCAGGAATTTTGCACCCGATGATGGCGACCATGCCATATTTTTCTTTTAGCACGTCCATAAGCTTTTCAAGATCGCCGAAGCTAACATCGTTCTTTTCAAGAGTCACGTCGCCATTAAGATCAAGACCGATAGAGCTGTAGATACTCCTGGTATTTCTTTCGCCAATGATGCCAAATTCACGTTTGGCAATAAGCTCAAGCAAATCTTTGTATGTAGCCATTGTCGGGTATTACTCTTCCTCCAAATCGATACCGCACTCGATGCCTTTCAAGGCGTCGATATGTTTCTGTATATCCTTGTTGATGACCGAACCGTGTTGAGGCGCTATCATTCTGATATCCCGTTTCTCTATTTGTGCCATGGCATAGCGCACGATTTTGTTGCTAGGCAGATAGTTTTCCAAAAACGCTTTCATGGCCTCTATATAATGCTCGTTGGCATAAAGTTCCCATGTAAACGAAAAGGCACCAAAAATATCGCCTGAGAAAAGGATTTTTGTTTCAGGATCATACGTCACAAAAGCACCGGGGAAATGCATGAACGGCGTAGAGGTAAATTTAAGCTCTCTGCCAGACCTCAACGTTAAAGACCAGTCATTCTGATCTACACAGTAGAAGTCAGAAATAACCCCGTAATACGAAATGAGAAAGCTAGCTCTTGTGCTGGTTACTATTTTGCAACTACCGCCAACACCATATATAAGTTCCTCAAACCTTGGGATGGCACCGCACAGGTCAGGGTCCTGATGCGTAACGATGATGTGGGTAATCTGTTTGAAGTCTACAAGCTGGCAGACTTTTGACAGAACGCAGGGAAAATCCTGAACGGAACCAGGATCGAAAAGGATAGCCTCATCTCCATCGATAAGCAGATACGGGTTACAGTGAAACCCGGCTTTCTCATCATAAAAGCCTATCCAGTGTACGCCCTCAGCAATCTTAACAGCCTTCGCAATGTCAATCGACGACATAAATGATCTCCCAATGCCATGATGGTTAGTGAATTCACAACGACAGGCAAACTACCTCATGGGCGCTGGGTGGCATTATAACGAACCCCAAGAACTTTGGCTATAAAAACCCGAACTAAGTCACACAAAAAAAAGCAGTTCGGGTTTTTACGACAAAGTGTAAAAAACGGTTTGCCTAGCAGAGTTTTATTTCTGCCAGGCACGAGTCAGAGCCGTTGGCGATGGTGTTTTTCACTTCAAAATTGGCATTTTCCGAAAGCCCGGAAACCAGCCCTTTTGTCCATGCACATGTGAGCATACACATTTTTTTAGGGTCGGCGCTTGTGTAGCCCCAGTTCTCAAGATGGTTGCATGCCGTGTGGCCATACATAAGCTTGTCGCCGGCACTCTCAAAAGTTGCACCAGGGTCGCACGGCATTCCCTCAAGACAAAAATCGTTTAAGCATTGGCCGATTTCGTCGAGGCTTTCCGGCTTGGAACCACGAGCCGATATGGCTTTCTGTGCGGTTTCACGCCCGTGTTTCTCGGCGGCCGAAAGTAAAAGCTCATGGTTTCCGTTCGCCGCGTCCATAATTTTGGCCTCAAGCACCTCAACCCTGGCGATAAGGCCGGACAAGAACTGGTGAATTGAGTTATCGCCTAAAATTTCGGCAACGTCGGCCCCTTCCAACTTGTCGCCATATTCTTCCAAAGCACCGTTCAAAGAGCCTTTTCCGCTCTCATCAAGGGCCCCTGCAAGCGCGAAAGCACGAGATTCCACAACCTGTATCTTATTGAAAAGCCAATGATGTATCGGCCCCAGAAAAGCACTCATAACTACTCCTTGAAACAAAAGAATTTAAAACCCAAATCAAAACCTTTTTTAAATTTTGACCTATTATAGGTTAGCAGTTTTTCATGGAATATGATTTTTGTCATCATTAATTTACCTAATGAAGCCCTTATCCCCTTGAAATAGTTGAGATAAAAAGAAGTTTTTTGCAGATGCCTGTTTTTTAATATATTATTGTCTGGTGCATAGCGGTTTCTTATGCTTTTTCAACCATATTACGTTCACACTTTACCATTGGGTTATGTCTAAAAATATACTTCTTGTAGACGATGACGACGTCCACCTCCTGTGGGCCACTGAAATACTGGAACAGGAAGGCTACGTCACAGAATCTGCAAAATCTGTCTCCAGCGCGATGGATTTCTTAAAAAACAACAAGTACGACCTTATCATCACCGACCTTGTTATGCCGGGCATGTCTGGCATAGATTTTATCAAGGAAGTCGCCGAAAAATATAAGGGGCAAAAAGCAATCGTCATGACAGGTCATGCCGATGTAGACTCTTTCATTGAATCGGTTTACGACATTGGCGCAATGGAATATATCATCAAGCCCGTGCCTCGCAATGATTTTGTCGCCATGGTAAACAAGCTTACGGGCGAAGTTCCAAAAACGAACGAGCTCTCTACCTAGCCTCCCCTTTTTCTGCCTGGCTTTAGCTTTACTCAGGACAGGCTCCATTTTTATGCACCGAGCCCTTCATCCTCGCCATCAAGTTCGGCTCCTTATCCCACATCTTTTATATATTTGATTCTAATAGCATTAAAAGTTTTTTATTTTTTCTGGCTATATAATTAAAGATTTGGCCCAAGCTAGCCGATAAGAACGCAGGACTTTTTTGTCCTTATATATTTTTTGTTCTCCGGAAAAGCGATTAGAGTAACTTCTCTCAATATCGTTATCGACTTTAGAGCAAAGAACTTTAGTACAGCATTGTTTTTTTTATAAAAAAGCATAAAAAGACGTTTTAGAACAAAGGTTTTGTTTGTATGGAAATTAACACCTTTGCCGGTTATAACTCGGCAACCGCCGATATTGGCAGGAAGGCTCCTGTAGCATCAAAGCAGACAGGGCGCTCCGCCAGCCATTATTCCGCCACAGCGGAAATAGGCCGTGGGCGCCGCCAAAGCGCGCGTGACGCTTTTGTAGAAAATTCCGTGGCCCCAAGGCGAGGCGGCTCCCGAAACGGGACAACATTGTATCAACACCAGCAGGCTATAGGTAACGCCATCAGTATTGGCCCTGCTTCGGCACTAGCTTTTACTCTTGCCACCAACAGCGAGTCGCTCGACAACCAGAGCCGGTTTTTAGACAGGCTACAAAACAGCCTGCTAACATTGGGCGAAAAACTTTTAAACATGCGATCGCCCGATTTTTTCAATTCAAACAGCCTTACATCAACCAACGAAGATATTGTAAAAGGAACAGCGTCAACACTGGCCGAGAGAAACACCTACACCCTTACAGTTGAACAACTGGCAGAATCGCACCAGATAGCATCCAGCGAATACCTCCCCCCATCCGATAACGACGCTCTGAATCTTACAGGCTCATTTACAATAAACGGTTACACAATAACGGTGGCAACAACTGATTCGCTAGCCGATATCCGCGATAAAATAAACATAGGCGAAGATACGAACAACAACGGCGTGCTCGACGAAGGTAGCGAAGACTCAAACGGCAACGGCGTGCTGGACACCTACTACAAGCCGGGCGTTTATATAGGAAACGGCGTTTATACCAAGGCGTTCAGCTACTCTGAAGATCGCAATGGCGATGGAATTCTCGATAGCGCGGAAGACGTTAACGGCAACGGTGCCATAGACGGTGGCT
>JAJRTC010000151.1 GCA_024278445.1 Nitrospirota bacterium | reverse complement strand
TGCAGGCTACTACAACCATTTTTACGTCTTGTGCTAAAAGGAAGTTAAGTATATTCATTGAATAGCGGATAACGGTTTTGCGCGACTTGGCTCCGTATGGAACCCGTGCGGTGTCACCCAGATATAAAAGAGATTCGTCTGGAAGAAGTTTTTTTATCGCCTTTAAAACAGTTAGCCCACCGATGCCGGAATCAAACACACCGATAGGACGGCGGTCGCTCATATTACAGAAGTCTCCTGCGCATCTTTTTCATTCTCGCCATCACCATGTTCTTCTTCGCCCTCTGTAACTTCTTCAACTATCAGCGAGTCATCGGCATGAAGGTTGCCAGCTATACGGATATGGGCCACAAAAAGTTCTGTTTCCTTATCGTCTATCAAAATCTTAACGGAATCTATAGCGTCAAAACTTTCAACTACGGTGTTAACGAAACTTGTTAAAGCAAGCGTTTCAGTCCACACGCCGCCGTTAAACTTGCGCCTGAACCCGCTATCCAAAGATATAACGGCGGTACTCCCCACAACAAAAACTTCGCTTAAGGTTGTGCCCTCCGGAAAAAGTGGAAATTGGGCGTCTGTAAAAAGTTTTGCAAGCGTCGCCTTTATAAGGTTTTCCAATCCGGGCCCTGACTCTACTTCCATAGTAACTTTTTTAAGGCCCGTATAATTTTTATCCGCAAAATAGAAAACCGCCTCATGCTTTTCAAGCTCCGGAGTGAGCGATTGCAATGAAACTTTTGTATCCTTTTTCACAAGCACTCTGTCATCAGGGCCCGGCAAAAGCGCAACTATAACAAAAATTGCAAAAAGCCCCAAGATCCAGCCGGTATAGCCTGTTTTCATTTTCTATATTTTTCCGGACGAAAAAAGAAAATCCAAAAGCCCGTTGGCAATGGCATCTGCCACTTCCTTTAAATAAGCACCTTCTTCTATTCTCATCTCATCTTCAGGGTTTGAAAGGTCTAACGCCTCAACTAAAACAGCCGGCATTAAAAGAGCGCCCAGATATAACCTGTCCGTCTTCACAACGTCCACGCCTCTGCCATTGTTTTTTTTATCAAGTTCTATAACTATTTTTTCAGCGAGAATATCGTTATCTTCTGCGAACTTGCCGTTCAACGTGTTCCACGAACCGGTTTTTACATCTTTTGCACTGTTTATAAAAATTTTCAGTGCGTGCGACCTTGGAGCCATGCCGCCGTCTGTATGAACACTCACAAAAATATCGGCGTCAGAAGCGTTGGCAAAGTTTATTCTCTCTATCGGCTTCATCGATATATCGGAAATTCTGGACGTTATAACTTCTATCCTGTCATAACCTGAAAGTTTCTTTTTTATAGCCTTCACTATATTCAAGGTTACGTTTTTTTCCAGCACATGCCGTGAGCTTTGCGCACCAAGATCGACCCCGCCATGACCTGCATCCAGAAAAACAATAACCGGTTCAGGTTTTTCTTCCTCTACCGCAAGTTCATCCGGTATGGGCGCTGTCTCTTCCACGGCTTTTTTATCGTTCAGCCAATCTTTAAAAAAACCTTGAGCTAGGGCGTCACCCGGAAACAGAAAGAAAAAAAAGAGAACCACGCAAAAAAGCGGAAAAAAGGAACACCATCGCCTTAAGACGGGGGTGGCGTTAGACATCGAGCTGTTTTACCTCAAGGGCGTGAGTTTGAATAAAGTTGCGCCTTGGCTCAACCTGATCGCCCATAAGAAGCGTGAAAACGTTATCCGCCTGAACGGCATCGTCTATCCTTACCTGAAGCAAGGTTCTCCTCGAAGGATCCATGGTGGTTTCCCAAAGTTGATCCGGGTTCATTTCGCCCAACCCTTTATAACGTTGTATCGATATGCCGGATTTGCTGTTTTCCAATATGTGGCGAACCAGCTCTTCATCGCTGTTAATGGTAATGTCGCCCTCATCTCCATCGGACAAAACAAAAGGAGGTTTGTCATATCTTTCAAGCTGACGGCGTATGGCGTGCGCCCTCTGATATTCAACGGACATTACAAGATCCCAGTTAACTTTTTTATGGGCGCCAGTTCTTTTATCAAACCACTCAAGGGCGTAACCACCATGAGTTTCGTCTGATATTATGTTTGGTTTTTTATCGGCGTTTGAAAGAGTTTCTAAAAACTTTTCAAGCTCGGCTTTTTCAACGAAAAATTCTTTTTTTGTCACGTTCATATCAAGCATCGGTTCAACGACGTCTTTAGGATATCCGCGCTTCTCAAGGTTCTCCATCATCTTGTGATAGTCGATCATCTTGTGAATCACGTTAACCAGTGTGGTTCCCTCTATTGTTTCTCCTTCGGCACCGATAGTGAGCTTTTTACCTTTAAGGCCTATTTCAAGCAGATGGGTGTTTAGCTCGCTATCGTCTTTTATATATTTTTCAGTTTTACCCTTCTGAATTCTGTAAAGTGGCGGCTGGGCTATATATAAAAAACCACGCTTTATAATTTCTTCCATATGCCTGTAAAAAAGCGTTAAAAGAAGAGTTCTTATATGAGAGCCGTCAACATCGGCATCAGTCATTACTATTATTTTGTGATAGCGAACTTTATTTGCGTCAAAATCACCACGGCCGGCCCCGCCACCTAACGCCGTAAATAAAGTTCTTACCTCCTGGTTGGCCAACATTTTTTCGAGCCTGGCTTTTTCAACGTTAAGTATTTTTCCTTTAAGTGGCAATATGGCCTGATATTTTCTGTCTCGCCCCATTTTGGCGGAGCCACCGGCAGAATCACCCTCCACTATATAAATTTCACAAGCGGCCGGGTCCTTTTCCTGACAATCGGCAAGTTTCCCCGGCAGAACGGAGCCTTCCAAAACACCTTTACGTCTTG
>JAJRTC010000150.1 GCA_024278445.1 Nitrospirota bacterium | reverse complement strand
CTCCTGAAATATGGTTGACGACTATGTCTGACCATGGCGGGAACATAGGCGTTGAAGGTTTTGCTTTTTCCAATACGGCCGTGGCCAAGCTGATGAAGAACATGGAGCGGTCAAAGCATTTTCATCGGGTGGAGTTAAGCGAAATTACCACCACGAAGGTAAAAAAAGAGACTTTGAAGAAATTTAAAGTTACAAGCATGACGACGATGGCCGTTAAAAAAGAAGCTGAAAGAAAGAAAAAGGAAGCCGAAGCGGCCAAGAAAAAGAAAAAGAAAAAAAGATGATGAGCAATAACGGTAATGCGAAAGGCTTGAAAAGTGGACTTCGATAAGATCCTTGAAAAGATCCCGTATGACAAGCTGTATCCACTTCCCGCGTGGCAACGGTTTGCCGCTATTTTTGCTCTGGCCGGGCTTATTGCGGGCGCTTTCTATTTTTTTGCTATTCAGGGTAAAAACGGGGAGATAAACGCGTTAAAAGATAACCTGACCAAGATCAAAAAAGAAGTTGAAGACAATAAGCTCCATGCACAGAAGCTGGGAAAGTTAAAAGAAAAAATAGCGTTACTTGAGGTGGCCATGAAAGACGCCTCAAAACAGCTTCCATCCGAAAAAGAAATCCCTGAGCTTTTGGAGCAGGTTTCAAATATAGGCACTCAGGTGGGCCTTGAATTTAAGGTTTTTAAACCTAAACCTGAGTTTCAGCGGGAATTCTTTTCAGAAGTGCCGGTTAGTATAAAAATAGAGGGCAAGTTCCATAATATGCTGATGTTTTTTGATGAAATCGCGCACCTGCCGCGCATAGTTACCATCGGCAATATTGTTATGAAAAGCAGAAAGGGCGGAACTCGTTTAACGCTTAATTGTGTGGCGACCACGTATCGCTTTATCGAGGGTAGTGAAAAAAAAGCCGCCAAAAACAAGAATAAAAAAGGCTGAGGGAATATAGTGACTTTGAATGCCAGGCTTAACCGCGTTTCAGGAAGCGGGATCGCAATATGAAGCCCAAGCTTATATTGGCGATACTTGTAGTGGCTGGTGCCGCGTATCTGGGATATATGTATTTCCCCGGCGACACTCCGATAAATGACGAAAAAAACATTCGTTTCTCGTTTCAGACGATGACACAGGCCATCATCAAACAAGACAAAAAAGGTGTTAATGCTCTTATTGCGCCAACCTTTGTTGACAAAAATATAAAAAGACAGGGTTTAATAAACGTATTGACGATGAAAAGGACGCTTTACAACGCAAAGGTTCAGTCTGTCGTCGTGCAGGGGGATCTTGCGTCAATTTCTTATGCCCGCAATGAGATGAGGGGAAAGGATAGTGAGCCCATAGCGGTGAAAATCACTGCTGAAACCTGGGCCCGTGACAGAAACAACCCGGCGCAGTGGAGGCTCCAGAAACTTGCTGTAAACGACAAGTGGTTTCGTACTAATAAAATACCCCCGAAGGTGGTTTTGGGTTCGCCTGAAAAGCAACGCGTGTTAGGCTCTCTGGAAAAGAAAAAAGATGTTTCAATGGAGGCAGGCAGGCGCTATTCATCCGTTGGCAGGAGGGATCCTTTCAGGTCGCTTATTTCTTTTGAAATGGATGTAGAGACCGGTGCCAGGGATATATGCGACCCTGACAGGCCTCGCGAGCTTCTGGAGAGTTACGATCTTCTTTCGTTGAAGTTGTCGGGTGTTATACAGGGTGCAGACGCTAACCTGGCCCTTATAGAAGCCCCTGATGGAAAAGGATATTCTGTTCGTATCGGTATGTATATTGGTAAACGATGCGGAGCAGTTACTCAAATCGAAAACGACTATATACTGGTTGAGGAGCAGATTCCAAAGGTCGGCACTGACGCCGTAACCTTTGAGCCGGTAGAATCTGCTTTAAAACTAAGACCAGAGGAGGGTTGATCCGTGAAAATTTTAGGTAAAAGGACAGCCATTGTCTTCCTCTTGCTGATAACTGCGGCCTGTGCCGGTGGCAAGATGGGGTCTGGCCCCAACAATGTCGCCCCGAACGGAGCCATGTCGGCTCAAGTGACCGACATCGATGTAGGCGGAAGCGGTTCTTCCGTTGAGGTCTCTCTTAAAGCTGAGGGGGCTATTCAATACACGGCGTTTCGAATGGAAAACCCCATGCGTATAATCGTAGACATGTCCCGCGTGGATTTGTCTGCTTTCAGGAACGAAATTGTTGTAGACAGAGGGCCCGTAAAATCGATCAAGCCATACTATTTTTCCGAATCGGGCGATTCACGGCTTCAGATTAACCTGAAGGAAAACGCAAATTACAATATCGACGCTTCTGGCATGAAGGGCCTTGTAATACAGATTACAGGCGATGGGCAAGCCACGGCGTCTCAAACCAGGGTTTCGTCTGTGCCTGCAAAAGAACCTGACACCGGTACGCCTGTGGCGGAAATCTCTACGGTTTTAACTGTTGAGGATGTGCAGTTTAGCCAGGTGGCCGGGCTGTCACGGGTAGAAATCAAGGTTTCAGAACCTGAGCCTGAGTATGAACTTATTTTCAGGGAGGGAATGAACCGGTTGACCCTTGACCTGCCTGGCGCAGTCGTCTCTGGCGATAAAGAACGGCTCATAAACGTCAACCTGGATGAATCCCGTGTGCGTAACATCGCACTGTTTCAGTTCCGTGGCGGTGACGATCCTCTTGCCAAGGTTGTTGTAAATTTGGACGAGGTATCCTTATACAACGTTGTAAGCGAAGATGGGCTTATCACCATAGAAATTGGTGACGAGGCTGTTCTGGCAATGGCCATGGCATCATCTGCCGATAGCACCGAAAGCCTGGTTACGGAGGTGGTGGGGGAGCCGGAAAAAGAATATACCGGAGCGAGGATATCTCTCGATTTTCAGAAAGCCGATATCCATAATATTTTAAGGATTTTAGCCGATGTGTCAGGTTATAACGTAATCACATCAGACAGCGTTAAGGGCCAGGTGACCATGAAGTTAAAAGACGTTCCGTGGGATCAGGCTCTTGAGGTTATCCTGCGCAACAACGGTCTTGACAAAATAATGGAAAACACCATAATCCGTGTCGCTACGGTTGAAGAAATTCAGAAGGAAAAAGAGGCCGAGGAGAAAAAGATTAACACCGAGCGTAAGCTGGAAAAGCTTTACACCCGCATATTCGAAATCAACTATGAGTCCGCCGCCAATATGAAGGCGAACATCGAGGCGTTGAAAAGCGAGCGCGGAAGCGTGGATATTAACGAGAGGACCAACATCCTCATAGTTAAAGATACAAAGGGAAAACTTGCTGAAATAAGCAGGCTCATAAGCATGCTCGATAAAAAGGAGCTTCAGGTTCTCATAGAATCGCGCATAGTTGAGGTGACGCACCAAACGGCACGCGAACTGGGCATTCAATGGGGTGGCTTTAACAACTCCGTTTTTGATGCCAAGTTCCCCCAGACTGTTGGTATAAGTGGCGCAACGGGGGTAACTACGGCATCCGGGCAGAGCGGATTGGCGGTAAACCTGCCTACGTCCGCCTCTCCTGCGGGCGCAGTCGGGATAACACTAGGACATATAAACGGCATGGCTCTTCTCGATGCGCGGCTCATGGCGCTTGAGAGTTCTGGCATGGGCAGAATCGTTTCCATGCCCAGAATAACTACCATGAACAATAAAGAGGCTGTGATAGAATCTGGCCAGGAAATACCTTATCAGACCGTTTCCGCAGAAGGAACTGTGACTGCGTTTAAAAAGGCTACGTTATCGCTAAAGGTTACGCCGCATATTACGCCTGACAAGCATATAAGGCTTGAGATCGAGACGCACAAGGACGAACCTGATTTTGCCAATCAGCTTCCGGGAGCGCCGCCGCCTATTTTAACCAAGCAGGCCAAAACAGAAGTGCTGGTTGCAGATGGCGATACTACGGTAATTGGCGGTTTGTTTAAAGATACGCGTAGTAACAGTGTAAACCAGGTGCCCGGTGTGGGGGACATTCCGTTTTTAGGCTGGCTGTTCAAAAGCGATAACAAAACCAGCAGAGGGGAGGAGCTTTTGATATTCATCACTCCCAAGGTGGTGGAATGAAAAAGGAAATGGCTATGGAGAAATCATTGTCTTGGAAAAAAATCCTGGGTTTGATCGCCCTTATACTGGCTCCTTTCTTTTTAGCGCAATGTGGTGACGCCGGGATGTCGGCGACAAACATAGTCGGGCCTTCCGGCCCAACGGCGCCTAGCGGTTATTACTTTGAAACAACCGCTGTGCCACATACTATCCGGAGTGGTAGCACCATAATTCTCAGAACGCGTGTGTGGGATTCAAACGGTAACACGGCCGCAGGCGTGACGGTGACCACGGCTGGAGATTCGTCCGACCCGGCTGACGCTTTTCTCACTACAGGTACAAATGGGTGGGCGGAATATGTTGTGAAAATAGGAGCGCTTCCTGGGTCTGTTGTTTTCTTCACTGTCGGTGTTGAAAACAAGTTCCACTCTGTGCCTGTGCAGGTAGTTGGCGGGTCGGTTGCCGGCGGATAATTTTATAAGGTGAAAGTTAAAGCTGTAAAAGAGCGGGTCAGGTTAGGTTCCCGTTCTTATAACATAGTTATCGGGCCGGGTCTTTTAGAGACTAAGGCCGGGAGGCTTATAAAAGCTCTTGGTTCCAATGTCCTTCTGGTTTCTACGCGCCGGGTGTTTGAGCTATATGGCAGTACGCTTGGTGCCGGGCTGGATCGGGCAGGGGTTTGCTGGAATAAAATAGTGCTTCCTGACGGGGAGCGGTATAAAAATATGGCAGGCGTGTCGAAAATACACGACCGGCTGGTTAAAGGCAGATATGACCGTGACGCTTTAGTGGTTGCGCTGGGCGGCGGGGTGACAGGAGACATTGCGGGTTTTGCGGCGGCCACATATATGCGCGGCGTTCGGGTTGTTCAAATACCTACAACGCTGTTGTCGCAGGTAGATAGCTAGGTTGGCGGTAAAACGGGTGTTAATCACCCGAAGGGTAAAAACCTTATAGGTGCGTTTCATCAGCCGAGCCTGGTAATTGCCGATATCGGTTTATTGAAGACCTTGCCGCAGGAAGAGGTTTTGTGTGGTTTGGCGGAAGTTATAAAATATGGTTGCATAGCGTCTTCAAGGTTTTTTAAGTTCCTTGAAGATAATATAAAAGATTTGTTGGCGTTAGAGCCGTCTGTAACGCAAAAAACGGTGCGTACGTCTTGCCGGATTAAAGCCGAGGTTGTGGCTGACGATGAGCGCGAAGCGGGCAGGCGGGCGATACTGAATTTCGGCCACACGGCGGGCCATGCCATTGAGGCTGTAACCGGATACAGGAAGTATCGTCATGGATATGCCGTGGCGATGGGAATGCGGGTTGCCGCAGAGCTATCGCTTATAAAGGGCGGGCTTGCCGGTGCTGATGTAAACAGGATAACGGAATTGATTGCGAAAGCCGGCTTGCCGGTGACTATTCCTGGGTCTATTAGAATTGAGGCTTTGATTAAAGCTATGGAACATGACAAAAAGGTGAAATCCGGAGCTATACGGTTTGCCCTGCTCTCTGGTGTCGGACGTGCGGAGATCAGAAACAATATAACAAAAAGCGAAATACGCGAAGCGTTGAAACGGAGCGTGTGAAGAATGAAAAAGCTTAAAACCTGTGAGCATGACAAGTTGAGATCTAACATTTTTTTTCAAGGAATGGGTAGAATGAAAAGCATAAGGAGAGGTGTCGCTTTTATGTCTGTCCTTGCGCTTTTGGGCGTTACGTTCTTTGCCGGTTGTGGTGGCGGACTGTCGTCCAGCAAGGTGCCGGGTGATGGTAACCCCAGCCTTTCTGTTGAGATACGCGGCTCCACTGGCACCGATGGCTTGGGCAACCCGTCTGTTCGTGCCAATGGGCGAGACACCTTTGAAGTCTCCGCCAAGGCGAGCGGGCTTTCTTCTTCCATCGGGTTTTTCCTTGCCGCTAACTGGGGTGCCTTCTCTGGCGGAACGAAAGGTGGCGATGGTTTTACATATATAAATGCTGATCGTAACGGATTGGCCCGCGCAACATTTGTAACCAGCACAAACCCCGGCAGGGCCGAGGTTTGGGTTCGGTCGGGAACCGAGGAGGTAAGACAAGAGGTTACTTTTGATTTTGCCGTCATGTCTATTTTTCCTGGCACGGTGGAGCTTTTGGGAATTGCCGGTAATCAGGTTATGCTAACGGCAAGGGGGGCTTTGCCACCGGTTACGTGGGATGTTTCTCATCCGAACATGCTGGAGATAATTCCTATCAACGATATTTCAGTTTATATCAGGGTTAAAAGTAACTCGGCTCTCGAAGACGCAGGTGAAACCGTGACCGTTACTGCGCTGGACGCTGAAAACACGGCGACCGCCACTCTCACGCTTGTAGGCGGTTTTGATTCAGCCAGTTGCGATGACGCGACGATGACGGTGAGTCCGAGCGCGCCTGCTGCCTCTACTGGCGAAACAATATCTGTGGTGGTAGTAGACGCGGATAAAGCGGGTGACGCATCTGTTCCAGTTGTGGTGTCGGGGGTAGATAATACTACGATTACCCTTACTGAATGGGGTTCGCCAGGTATTTTCCAGATAACATATGACCCTCCTGACACTGCTGGTAAATATGCCTTCAGTTATTCTGATGTCGGAACCGGATGTGTAGAGCAGATTGTGACCGTTGGTATAACCGCTACTTGATAATATGGCGTCTGTAGCTTAAAACCAGTATCAAAAACCCCGTGGCCTCTATGGTCGCGGGGTTTTTTGTTTGGCGCATGTTGTCATTCTGAGCCCGTTCGATTCACTTCGTTCACTCAGGACAGGCTCCGCGAAGAATCTCATATGAAAACGAGTTCCTTCGCCGCCGATGGCTCCTCAGAATGACAAATCACGCAACCCGCGTGTGCCCCGCAGGGGTAGCCCACGAGCCGGGGTCTCATCCACACTTCGTCATTGCGAGCGAAACGCGAAGTGGAGCGCGG
>JAJRTC010000149.1 GCA_024278445.1 Nitrospirota bacterium | reverse complement strand
TCGGCGCCGTATAATTTATACATCACGGCCAGCGCCATTCTGTATGGCTCTTGTATGGCTTTTTCACCCCCCGGCAAGGGAATCGGTTTTATGGTTGCCATACGCGTATATTCCTCAATGCCGCCAACCAGAAATTCACCACCCCATATCTGCCCGTCGTCGCCATAACCTGTGCCGTCGAAGATTATCCCTATCCCGTCTTGTTCTGCATGGTTCTCTGCCATGCAGGAGGCCATGTGCGCGTGATGATGTTGAACGCCGAAAAGTGGCAAATCTTTTTGTTCCAGCGCATACTTGTGGCTTAAGTATGAGGGATGCAGGTCATATGCGATAGCGTCTGGCCTGTTTATATCCAGCAGTTTGTGGAACCTGTCGATCCAGCTTCTGAACGAGTCGTATACGCTTTCATATTTTAAATCGCCTATATGCTGGCTTAAAAAAGCGCGGTCTCCTTTTGTAAAGCAGAACGTATTTTTCATCTCACCCCCCACGGCAAGAATTTTTGGGTGTTCGCGACTTAACATAACGGGCATCGGCGTATATCCGCGTGACCTTCGCAAGATGACGGGGCCATGTTTCATCATGCGCTCTATGGAATCGTCCGCCCTGTTAACTATTTTGCGGTTATGTACAAGATAAGCGTCCGCTATATTTTTAAGTTTTATGTTTGCCTCCTCTTCCGTAAAGGCGATTGGTTCGTCGCTTACGTTGGCGCTTGTCATTATGAGCGCGTCGCTTTTCACTTCGCTTAGTAGTAAGTGGTGTATCGGCGTATAAGGCAACATTGCGCCTATATATTTATTGTCGGGCGAAACATCTTTTAACGTGCTGTCGCTCTTTTTGCGGACAAGAGTGATGGGGCGTGGAATACTTTTTAAAAGCGCCGCTTCACGATCGCCAACCTCTGCAAACGTTCTTAGCGTATCGAGATCCCTTGTCATAATCGCGAACGGTTTTTCGTCTCGCCTTTTTTTTGTACGCAACCTTTTAACCGCCGTCTCGTCTTCCGCATTGGCGACTAAGTGATAACCGCCGATTCCTTTTATCGCCACTATCATGCCGTCGTCTATAAGTTTTGCGGTTTCTTGTAAAGGGTCTTTGCAATCGAGATTGGCAAAACGCTCGTCAAGCAACTTTACGGCAGGCCCGCACACCGGGCAGGCGATAGGCTGTGCGTGATATCGCCTCTCCTTCGGGTTTTTATATTCCCTCTCGCACTCTTCGCACATTTTAAACTCGGCCATGCTTGTGTATAACCTGTCATACGGCAGGTCGTTTACGATACTAAAACGTGGCCCGCAGTTTGTGCAGTTTATGAATGGGTAGCGGTATCGCCTGTTCGCCTTGTCAAAAAGCTCTTTTAGACAATCTTCGCACACGTCGCAATCGGGCGTGATGAGCGCTGTCTTCTCTCCTGCGCCACAGCTTTTCCTGATGGCGAAACCTGACGTTCCCAGCATGGGGGTGGATTTCGATTCTATCTTCGTTATGTGCGACAGGGGAGGCGCATGTTCTTTAAGTTCCTTTTCAAACAGGGCTACGGTTTTATCCTCTCCTTCTATCTCCATGGCAACTCCGTTAACATCGTTCGTTACGAAGCCGGAAAGGTCAAACTTTAAGGCCAGGTTATATACGAAAGGGCGGAACCCTACGCCTTGCACTATGCCCGTGACGGTTATTGTTTTTCGTTTCTGAAGCGGGTCACAGGTCATGCGCGCCACTTAAAATAAAATCGTATAGCTCCAAAAGCGCGTCGCCCGACTTTGCCGAAACTTTAAACACTTTTAAATCGGGGTTTATTTTGAGCGCATAATCGGTTGCGGCTGTGATGTCGAAATCGACATACGGCAGAAGATCGGTTTTCGTAATAACCAAAGCCGAGGATACCCTGAACATTTTTGGATATTTAAGCGGCTTGTCTTCCCCCTCGGTTACAGACATGAGCGCAACTTTCATTTTTTCGCCCAAATCGTATGACGCTGGACACACGAGGTTTCCTACGTTTTCAATAAAAAGTGTGTCGATAGAATCAAGGTCGAATGTGTCAAGCGCCTTTCGCATCATGCCAGCGTCTAAATGGCAGGCGGATATTGTGTTTATCTGCGTTACGGGAACGCCTGTCGCCTCTATTTTTTTAGCGTCGTTATCGGTTTCCTGGTCTCCTTCTATCACGGCGAAGCGGGCTTTATTGCCGATCTCGTTAAGCGTTCTTACCAGTAAAGACGTTTTGCCGGCACCGGGCGAGCTTACAAGGTTTATGGCTAATATCCCCGCCTCCTTTAAACGTTTACGGTTCTCATCTGCCAGCTCGTCGTTTTTTGCGAGTATGTCCTTTTTTATTGTGATAACCGATCTTGTCATCACTCAACCTCCATCTTGTGAACTTGCAGTTCTTCTCCTGCCACAAGGTTTGCGCCGATGTCGCCGCACCTGGGGCATATGAATATCGCTGTTTCAGGGTGGAACGTCGTGCCGCATCCGGCGCAGAGGGCCTCTGCTTTTACCCGGTTTATCTCAAGAACGCTCCCCTCCGCCATGGTGCCCCGTGAGCAGGCGTCGAAACAGAACTCAACAGACTCAGCCACCGCACCGGAATGTTCGCCAAGGTCGAGCGTGATTTTGAGGATTTTAGACGCGCCCTCCCTTTTTGCGTAGGATTCCGCTATATCCACAATGCTCATGGCGATTGACATTTCGTGCAAACTCTCCTCCAGAGCGATGATGAACCTGCCGATTGTGCTTGCAAAAGCTTACTATACAAGACCTTGCTTCGCTTGTTTATGAAATTTTACGCCTTTTCACGATTTATAGCACCTGGCACTTGCTTTGTGTGGTTTCAGGGATATATTAAAGGGTAGGATAAGTTTGCAAGCATTCACCCGTATGACTTTGAGGAGGGGGTGTGATGAGCGGTCGCTTAGGCGTTTTTGAGAGCGGTGAGACGTATCTTGTTGTCCGCACACGCCCTCTTGTGGCCTGTTTTCTTCATTGGGTTCTGTTTCTTTCCATAGTCGTTCTCACGATAACCGGCTACTACATAGGCGACCCTGAGTTTTATTATGGGCAGGGGGAAGCGTATCAGGCGTTTGCTATGGCCGAGATGCGGCTATATCACCTGTACGCCTCGTGGGCCATGGCGTTTGTTCTGGTTTCACGCTTTTACCTTGCGTTCACCGAGTCTTGCAACCATGACATAAAGCAGTTTTTGCCTACCCCAAAAAATATAGTTAACGCGGTTAAACTTGCTATTTACTTCGTTACGCTCCGTGGCGAGGGCGCTCATTACAGGTTCATAAACCCGTTGGGCGGAATCGGCATTTTCATGATGGCGGTTTTTATGCTGACGCAAACGATAACGGGCATCTCACTTTATTCTGCGGGAACCGGGGCAGGCTCTCTCTGGTGGGTTTTGGGTTCCCCTATAGACAGCCTGTTGGAGGGGCAACAGAATGTGAGGCTCATACACCATCTTGTAATGTACTTTTTAATGTTCGTCATTCTTATTCACGTTTACATGCAGGTGTGGAAGAACAGCGTTTTTACCGAGTCAGACATATCTTCAATCATAGCGGGCTACAAAATTTTTCCTCTAAGCCAGATAGGACATTTTGCTGATTATTACGGCTTGCGTCTAACAGAAGACGCGCCCGCTAAAAAGCGTATGGACGAGGTTTCCACCGCAAGGGAAAAAGATGAATAGGTTCATTATTTCGAGGGTATATGAGTCTTTGAATTTTACACAGGAAAGCGAGGTTTTGAATGTGCCGCGTAAAGAAAGAATACTCTTTAAAAACCGTTGAAGACAGGCTTGGCATTCTCGAATCGCTCGACAGGCGCGAATTTTTAAATTTCTGCGCCAAGATCACGGCCACGCTGGGGCTTGCGTCTGCGTTCATACCAAAGGTGGCAAAAGCCATAGAACAAGGGGCGAGAAAACCTTCTGTCATATGGCTTCATTTTGCAGAATGCACGGCAGATTCTGAAGCGTTTATTCGCTCGACCTATCCTTCAACGGAAGAGCTTTTGCTTAATATCCTCTCGGTCGACTATCACGAAACGCTCATGGCCGCGTCTGGGGAAGCCGCCGAGGGGGCGTTAAAGAGCGCGATGGCAGAGAACAAGGGTAAATATCTTGCCGTGTGCGAAGGTGCCATCCCTATGGCGACGCCACCGGGGCCGGCTGGTGTTCCTGGCGGTTATCTCACATTAGCGGGTAAAACCGGTATCGAGCTTGCCCGCGAGGTTCTAAAAGACGCGGCGGCCGTGATCTGTGTCGGCACATGTTCAAGCTTTGGCGGCGTACAGGCGCAAAGGCCCAACCCTACCGGTGCGGTTGGCGTTGAGGAAGCGACCGGCATAGCGACTCTTAAAATTCCCGGTTGCCCGCATAACGTAATTAACTCCGTCGCCACGATTGTGAACTATCTGCTACTTGGTTCACTTCCTGCGACAGATAAACATGGCAGGCCGCTTTTTGCGTTTGGTAAAAGGGTTCACGACCAGTGCCAGCGGCGAGCGCATTTTGACGCAGGTCAGTTTGTGGAAAAATTTGGCGACGAAGCCGCAAAGCAGGGCTGGTGTTTATACAAGGTCGGGTGCAAAGGGCCACAGACGTATCATAACTGTCCGCTTGTGGAATATAACGACGGATGCTCATGGCCCGTTAAAGGCGGGCATCCTTGCGCCGGATGTTCGGAACCGCAGTTCTGGGACAACATGCAACCGTTCTACG
This sequence comes from Nitrospirota bacterium, assembly GCA_024278445.1. Classification (GTDB taxonomy): domain Bacteria; phylum Nitrospinota_A; class UBA7883; order UBA7883; family JAJRTC01; genus JAJRTC01. The sequence continues at coordinate 2,555 of JAJRTC010000149.1, read as the reverse complement.
AAAGGTTGCCTGATATACATCTGCCCGGCGTAGAGGCGTCTGCGGACAAGGTAGGCTTTACACTTGTGGGGGGCGCGGCTGTTGGTGTTGCGGCCCACGCGGCATATACGTTTGCCAACCGCAAGAAATTTGACGGAACACTAAAAGATGAATAGGGGATAGGAGCATGAGCGAAAGACACGTCATAGATCCTATAACCAGGATCGAGGGGCATTTAAGAGTAGAAATCGAGGTTGAGAACGGCCATGTGAAAGACGCCTGGAGTTCCGGCACGTTATGGCGCGGGTTCGAGGTTTTTTTAAAAGGTCGCGACCCACGGGACGCATGGTTTATAACGCAACGGGTGTGTGGCGTGTGTACCGAGGTGCACGCGCTGGCGTCTGTTAAATGCGTGGAAGACGCTATCGGAATAAAAATACCGGACAACGCAAGGCTTATTCGCAACCTTATCCATGGCGCTCAGTATCTGCACGATCATATCGTCCATTTTTATCACCTGCACGCGCTCGACTGGGTAGACGTGGTGTCGGCGCTGAAGGCCGACCCGAAGAAAACGTCGGAGTTGGCAAACTCTGTTAATCCGAACGCGCCCAAAAGCGGCCCTGGCGATTTTAAGGTTACACAGGACAAGCTTAAAAAGTTTGTTAACGCGGGCCAGTTAGGCCCCTTGACAAACGGATACTGGGGGCATCCTGCGTATAAACTGCCGCCGGAGGCGAACCTCATGGCCGTGTCGCACTATCTTGACGCGTTGGCCCTGCAGAGCCGGGTGGCGCGGCTCCATGCTATTTTCGGCGCTAAAAACCCGCATATCCAAACCTATCTCGTAGGTGGCGTTACATGTGTTAACGACCTTAACGCAGACAGGATCGGCGAGTTTATAGGGATATTGGAAGAGACCAAAAGTTTTGTGGACAATGTTTATATTCCGGACATTCTGGCGGTCGCTCCGTTTTATCTTGAGTGGGCCGGTATCGGCGGCGGCCTTAAAAATTATCTTTCGTACGGCATGTTCCCGCAGAAGGGTGGTGAGGAACCTGGCAACCTCTGGTTCCCACGGGGATATATAAAAAATCGCGACCTGACGCAAGTTTACCCTGTTGACGTTAGCAAAATAGAAGAGGAGGTGACTCACTCCTGGTATAAATACGCGAAAGACGCACCTCTGCATCCATCCGTAGGCGAAACGGACCCGTGGTATACGGGCATATAAACAGACAAGGTTGATGGAAAATATTCGTGGCTCAAAACGCCGAGGTATGACGGTATGCCGATGGAAGTTGGAGTATTGTCACGCATGCTGGTTAACTATGTGTCGGGTCACGAAGCTACGGTTGAAAACGTCAACTGGTTGTTAAAGACGTTGGGTGCAGGCCCTGAAATTTTATTCTCGACGTTAGGTCGCACGGCGGCGCGGGCCGTGGAAACCAAAATCATAGGCGACGAGATGAGAAAGTGGATAGATGAACTGCTTGCCAACATAAAGAGAGGAGACCTTGAAACCTGCACTGATTACACTATGCCGGATTCCGCCAGAGGTTTTGGGCTAACGGAAGCTCCGCGTGGCGCTCTTGGCCATTGGATAGAAATTAAAGGTGGCAAAATAGGAAACTATCAGCTTGTTGTTCCGACAACGTGGAACGGATCGCCACGAGACAGGAACGGATTGCGCTCCGCCATTGAGGAATCCTTGGTAGGCACGCCGATAGTTGACCCAGCTCAACCGGTGGAGATCTTGCGTACCATACATTCGTTCGACCCGTGTCTTGCGTGTTCTGTTCATGTTTTTGACCCCAAGACGAACGAGACTTTCACCGTGCGCGCCGTGTGAGGGATTTTAACGTGACTAAAATATATATATCGCCGCAAAAAAAACACCTGGTATACACCCGGAACTTCACGAACCGGCTGATACACTGGGCCACGTTTTTCTCGGTTATGGTTCTTATGGTGACAGGCTACTATATAGGCGAGCCGACCGCGCTGTATGGCACGGGCGAGGCGTGGAACAGCTCTGTGATGGCCGATATCAGGCTTTACCATTTTTACGCGGCAATGGTTTTAGACACCACGCTTCTTGTGTGGGTCTATCTTGCGCTAAACAGCCTGTTCCACAAATATTGGCGCGACATGCTCCCTACGCCACATGTAATCAAGGGTGCTTGGGAAGTTTTCAAATGTTATTTTACGTTCAGGAAGCCTAAATTTTATCCGCGTTTCGACCCGCTGGACGGGCTTTTGTTTTTGGCGTTAATTCTGCTTATGGCACTTCAGATGTTAACCGGGTTCCAGCTTTACGTTCACGCTTTGGGAACGGAATACTGGTGGGCCAAGGTTATTCGTTTAAGTTCCGACTGGGTGACGGTGATGTTCGGTGGAGATCAGAACGTGAGGGTTGTTCATCATATCGTGGAGTGGATAATGCTGGCCGGAATTATTGTGCATGTTTATCTGCAGGTGGCCAAAACTATCATATGGGAAGACGGGCATATCGGGCAGATCGTTGGCGGATATAAATACAGGGACGTAAAATAATGAACGATACCGTAAAAATT
>JAJRTC010000148.1 GCA_024278445.1 Nitrospirota bacterium | reverse complement strand
GGCGTTAGATGAGCCATGGCATATAAAAACGGCCCCGTTAACACCAAGAAGCGGAGCTCCGCCGACCTCGGAATGGTCAATTCTCTTTTTAAAATCAGCAAGAAACGGACGAAGAAAAAGATAACCCAACTTGCCTCGAAGCGTGTCGGAAAACATGGCTTTTAACGAGACACCAATCATCTCGGCCACCGACTCTGAAATTTTAAGAGCGATATTTCCGGTAAACCCGTCACACACAACAACGTCGGCAACACCTCTGTACAGAAGTTTAGCCTCAGTGTTACCAACGAAGTTTATAGAGCTTTGGCTTAACATTTCAAAAGCCTCTTTTGTCGTCTCGTTCCCCTTGATATCTTCCTCACCGATGGAAAGCAGGCCGACCCTCGGTTTTTCGTCATCCAGCACATACTGGGCATACATAGAACCCATTATCCCGAACTGATACAGGTGGAGAGCCTTGCACGACACATTGGCACCAGCGTCCAGAAGAACAGCGTGCCCTGTTTGCGTGGGCAAAGGAATCGCTATGGCGGCCCGGTCGATCTCCTCCAGATTACGAAGGATAACAGTAGATACGGCCATCACAGCACCCGTATTACCGGCTGAGATAAACGCGTCTACCTCGGCATTTTTCAGCGCTTTAACTCCAACGTGAATAGACGATTTTCTTTTTTTTCTAAGAGCCACAGACGGGGCTTCGTCCATCTGTATGGCTTCTTCCGCATGAAGGATATGCAAAGATGGATGCTCAAAAGAATGCTTTTCAAGCTCGGCTTTTATAGCACTCTCATTGCCAACCATGGTGATTTCGATGCCATCTATCGTTTTAATGGCTAAAACAGCCCCTTCAACAATGGCTTGCGGGGCATTATCTCCCCCCATGACGTCAAGCGCAATGCGCACCTTTCCACTTAGGGGGCTGTCTGCAACAGAAGTGACCACCTGCGTATCTGAGCCTTCGTTGGCAGTAACGTCACTTACCTCATCCGGCAAAGGTGCAGGTTCCGGGGAGAGCGCCTCACGCTCATCGTTCAAGAGGCTAGCCTTCCTCGACTTCCATCACCTGCACATCCTTGTAGTGCCCGCACTCAGGGCAGACCATGTGAGGAGCCTTTGTGGCACCGCAGTTAGGACAATCTGAAAACGCAGGGTGGCTTAAAGCATCGTGTGAACGGCGCATACCTCTTTTACTTCTTGATGTTTTTTTCTTTGGAACGGGCATTTATATTCCTCCAGTTTCTATATAATCAAAAACATTATTATTTATCGTCACCCCCCAACCCAGAGGGGCCTTAATCAAACTTTAACTGCTTTAAAGCGCTAAATCTCGGGTCCTCTACAGTTTGAGGGCAACCGCAATTCCCGCTGTTTAAGTCTTTACCGCAAACAGGGCAAAGCCCCTCGCAACCTTCCCGGCATAAAGGACGCATCGGCACCGCAAGCACCAACAAATCATGTAGCGGCCCATATATGTCCAGCTCTTCGCCGTCATAAAACTGAACGTCTATATCGCCATCGTTAATTTCCACTTCATTCCCTGTTTGGCCGCCAACAGGACGGCCCATAAAAACAGCCTTAAGGCCATCCTCCACAAGGAGTTCAAAGTGCTTGAGGCAACGCGAACATTCAAGACCAAGCGCACAGCTAACATGGCCATCTACGTTTACAGTTTCTCCCACGCGGAGCAACGAGACCACAACCTCAACGGGCCTCGTAACAGAAAAAGGTATTAAACCTTTATCAAAAAACTCAACAGGCAACGTCCACTCGCGTTTAGCCCCTTCATCGGGTACATCTAAAACCTTTACTTTCAACGGGATTTCCCGATTATCAACCACAAACCACCTTTCCACACCCGCGCACCAATACATAGCCGCAGGCTTTACTCCTGATAAAAATGGCGGCAGAACGCGCAAAATAAACTATCCGTATACCAATTTTTGCGCCTTGTGTCAAACAAGAGAACACTGGCAAGAATGATTCCGTATGCAGAAAACCCCCATTCAGGGAGAGCAAAAAAGCAAGCTACTGCTCCGGGCTTTGATTATAACGGATGATATTAAACAAAAGCTCGCTCGATTCAGGCTCCAGCATGGTAAATTTCACGCCCATCCCAGGGCCTCTTTCAGCGTCTGAAAGACCATCATCCATAGACATAACCCGAACTATCTCATACCGCCCGGTTACCTGTTCCCTTCGCATACCAACGCTCAACGTCATAACAAATTCACCAGTAGATTCAGCAGGAAGAGGTTTAGCCGTGCTTACATAAACACCGTTCATGCTTACGTCAAAAGTTCTTCCATACTCATGCTCGTCACCATCGAGTTCCAGCGAGATTTTCGTTTTGAAAGGAACCCTTGCTCGTAATCTTTCGTTTTCTTCTTTCATGACGTTAAAACCCCTATTTGGCGAAAGCCAGAATAGCTTCGGGAATTTTATCCAGCGATTCAATTTTATCTACACAGCCAAGCTTTATTGCCTCTTTCGGCATTCCAAACACCACGCACGACCTTTCGTCCTGAGCAATGGTAGATGCACCGGATTCTTTCATTGCGGCCATTCCCTTGGCTCCATCCGCTCCCATACCGGTCATGATTACACCGATAGAATTTTTTCCGCCTACCTTGGCGGCGGAATTAAACAGAACCTCGACCGATGGTTTATGCCTGCACACGAGAGGCCCATCCTTGACATCCACATAATATCTTGAGCCTGACCTGCGAAGAAGCATGTGTTTGTTGCCGGGGGCGACAAGACAGGAGCCAGGCACGACTGAGTCTCCGTTCTGAGCCTCCTTAATATTAAGATCGGAAACTGTATCCAACCTCTCGGCAAAGGCTTTCGTAAAAGTCTCCGGCATATGCTGAACAACAAGAATGCCGGGTGAGTTGGCCGGCATCCTTGACAGAACAGCTTTTAAAGCTTCCGTGCCGCCAGTAGAAGCGCCTATGGCCACAACCTTGTTGGTTGTAGCTATCATAGCTGTTAGCGGTCTCGATTTTTTGATAACAGAGCCAGCCGTTGGCGGATGAACCTTCGCTCTTGCGGCTGATTTAACCTTGTCAACAAGCTCTATCGTAATTTCCGAAAGGTTATGCTTTTCCATTACAGGCTTTGCAACGATGTCTACGGCGCCAGCCTCCAGCGCCGCCATGGTGGTTTCTGCCCCTTTTTGGGTAAGCGATGAAACCATGACCACGGGAAGCGGGTAGTGTTTCATTAGCTTTTGTAAAAAAGTCACGCCGTCCATACGCGGCATTTCCACGTCAAGAGTGACAACGTCGGGTTTTAAAGACATAACCTTGTCGCGGGCCACATAAGGATCGGGGGCGGAACCAACAACCTCTATTTCCGGGTCAGTCTCCAACGCTTGAGTTATAACCTGACGAGCTATAGATGAATCATCCACCACCAATACACGAATCTTTGTCATAATGGCACCATATATTTAGTATAAAAGTTCTTCCGGGTCGCAAAGAGTATCGGCATCCAGAAGTATCATCGGCCCATCCGGCGTTCTGCCGATACCAAGTATGTAGTTTGTTGGAACACTACCGTAAAACTCTTTGGGAGGAGAAACACGGCTCATCGGCAAAGCCACTATGCCGGTAACATCGTCAACCTTGATACCTGTCGTAACCTTTGCAATTTCGACTACGATTATATTCCTCTCTTCTGCATCGGACTCGCATCCCGATATATCTAACCTGCTTTTAAGATCAAACACGGGAATGACCTGATCCCGCAAATTCATCAAACCCTCCACAAACGGTTTGGTATTGGGAACAGGGGTGATAGGTTCGCGCAAAATTATTTCACGCACTTTAACTATATCAAGACCATATTTTTCACCCGCCAGCGTAAACGTAAGAAAGGTTATCTTTTTCTCCTCCGGCACCACATGTTCCTTTACATTTGAGCCGGTCTCGGCAAGAGAAGCAGGTTGTTGTGAAAATTTGGAGTTTTCATCTTCTACAGACGCCACGGACGTTTCGATTTCAGAAACTGGTTCTTCCGGATCGGGGGTAGTTTCGCCCCGTTCTTTTTGTACAACAACCTTAAGCTTGTCAAGGCTCTCGATCATCTCGTTTACTTCTTCCGGGGTGGCGCTTCCACGCTCCCGTACCGATTCTAAAAAGTTTTCATATTCCTCACCGATCGAGAGAATCTCCAGTACCCCTAAAAGGCCGGCGTTACCCTTTATGCTGTGAACACTTCTGAACACCTCATTAATAAGGTCAATTTGGGCAGGGTCGCTTTCAAGCTTCAAAAGATGCTCTTCTATTTGTTCCAGGTGCGCCTGCGTGTCTTCAAAAAACTCGGATAAGATGTCTGACATTTTTATACCTTACCCTCCATCAGTTCCGCATGGGAGCGCATCAACCCGTCCACATCCAGAACAAGCCCAATATTGCCATCTCCCAAAATAGCTCCGCCTAAAACTCCACCCACACCACTAAAAGCCTCACCCAAATCTTTTAAAACCGCCTGCGTTTCATCAATAATTTCATCTACCAGAAGACAACAACGTTGCCCCTCTTTTTCTATTACCATCACAACCCCGTCCCACGGATCGGTATATTTCGCAGGTACATTGAAAATATCGTGCAGTCGCATAATGGGGTAGAGCGAATCCCTTATCTCAACAACCTCACCTTTTTTGGTAACGCTTGTCACCTGCTTACGCATTGGGCGAAGCGACTCCATCACCCATTCAATAGGAATTATGTAATGCTCATCCCCAACGGCCACCACAAGACCTGATATCGTTATAAGAGTAGATGACATCGGAACCGAAATGGTAAGGCGCATCCCCTGTCCAAGTGCCGAGTCAATCTCAACCCGGCCTTTCGCCTCCTTAACCATAGTCATCACAACATCCATACCAACACCACGCCCCGATACATCGGTAATCTTTTGCGCGGTGGAAAAGCCCGGTGCGAAGATCAACCTGTTGGCTTCGCTGTTCGGCATGGTTTCAGCTACCGCAGGCGTTATCAGGCCTTTTTCTATCGCCTTCGCCTTCAGTTTTTCCGCGTCAAGCCCTTTGCCGTCGTCGATTATCTGAATCACAAGGTCGCCCATAATTTCTTCTGCCGTAACCTCGACCTTGCCAACGGGGTCTTTCCCGGACTTTGCACGATCATCGGGAAGTTCTACGCCATGATCTACCGAATTTCTTATTATATGAACGATGGGGCTTTCCAACTGCTCTATAAGGCTTTTATCAACCAAAAGATCGTCACCGGACATGGTAAAATCTATCTGCTTGTTTATCTGGGCAGATAAATCACGCACCATGCGTGGCAGTTTTTGGAATATACCCTTTAACGAAACCTTGCGAACTTCGGCAAGCCCCCTTTGAAGCTCAAAAGTAAGCTCATTAAAATCCATGTTTGCATTTTTAAATTCCATTACAAGTTTGTCTATCTCATGGCCGCTCTCAAGCTTCTTCTCAAGGTAATTAAAAACCTCGGAATTGATAATCAACTCTCCGACAAGATCCATAAACCCGTCTATTTTTTCCTCTTCTATCCTCATGGTCTTGCCGCTAGGCGCTTTTTTTTCTTTAGCCACGGCAAGATCTGCTTCCTGCTCACGTTGCGCCTTTACAGCACCTTTGATATCGTCTTCCGTCGCTTTGCCCTGCTCGATAAGTATTTCCCCTACCTTTTTCTGTTCACCAAGCGCATCGGCAATATCATCTTTACTAACCACACCGGTCTTAACCAGTATCTCTCCCATTTTAGGAACCGGCACCCCGCCACCAGCAACACCAGTTGGCCCTAAAACAAGCTCCCTGAGTTCATCAATCAAGGAAACAAGGGCGACCACGGCAGGCTTCTCGGTAAGTTTTTCTTCCTCCAAAGCGGAAATCGCCGTATCAATTTTCAGAAAAACATCCTGTGGCTTCTGTTTTTTTTCTTCTTCCGCCCCCATAGCATCTTCCACGGCGGCAAGCGCGTCTTTATCTTTCTGGGTCAGGTCGTTGGACATATCCCCACCGTCAACCCGCTCGAACATCGCGTCCAAGCAATCTTTACCGTGCAGAAGGATGTCTATTATTTGGGGCGTAACGCTTTTTTTGCCCTTCCTCAGGTTATCGAGAAGGTTTTCAAACTCGTGGGCGAATGTTCTGATATGGTCGAGGTTAAAGAAAGCGGCAGAGCCTTTTATAGAATGAATGGTTCTGAAAATAGCATTTATGACGTCAGAATCATCTGGATTTTTTTCAAGATCTATAAACTTCGCGTCAAGGGCGCCAAGCTCTTCCTGAGTCTCTTTTATAAACTCAAGGAGTATTTCTCTATCGATTTCCTCTAACATTCTCTATTTCCTGCGAACCATGGTTTTCAGCATCCCCTCCCACTTTTCCAGCTTGGCAATGGATTGATCCACAGCGCTCTTTAGCTCCTCCAAATCGTCCAGAGGTTTTAAAAGGCACTCGTTGGCACCGCCCTTAAGGCCACCTAACACATTTTCTACAGTCACAACGCCTGTAATCATGATTACCTGGATCATGCCGTTGTATTCCTTTATTTTCTGTAACAGCTCAATGCCTGTCATTTCCGGCATTGAAATATCCGATATCACAACCTTGTAGTTGTGCTTGTAGATCATCTCAAGCGCTTCGACGGGTGAGTTGCACGAATCGACCTTATAGTCCATCAGCTTAAAATATCGTTTAAGCGAACTTGTGATATTTTCTTCGTCATCAACTATAAGAATCTTGATATCCATCGCGTGTTGTTTGCCTTAAGCTAATTTGGTTTTCTGTAAATGGTAGGTTGATCGTATTTAAAATTGTGCTTCACTCCCGACAAACTTTCAGAATGCCCGATCATGAGATAGCCTCCCGGAACAAGGGCATTATAATATTTGTTCACCAGCGTTTCCTGCGTTGGCTTATCAAAATAGATCATTACGTTCCGGCAAAAAATAAAGTCGAACTTGTGCCGGAAAGGAAACACAGACGTCATAAGGTTAAACCTTTTAAAGTGAATGAGCCTTCTGGCTTCAGGCCGAACGCGGTAAAATCCTTCATTTTCACCGGAGCCTTTCTGGAAATATTTTCTTATAACGCCAGGTGGAATAGACTTAACCTTCTCGTTCTTATACACACCTCGCGCCGCGATGGCCAAAACGTCGGTAGATAAATCTGTAGCTAAAATTTTAACATCCCACGTTTGAATCGTTTCCATATTATCCATAAGGGTAAACGCCAGGGAATACGGTTCTTCACCAGATGAACACCCGGCGCTCCAAACGCGAACGTCTTTTTCTCCACTCTTTCTTTTATACTCTGCAATTTGCGGGATTACGGTTTTTATCAAAAATTCAAAGTGAGCGTTTTCCCTAAAAAAGCTTGTGAGGTTTGTTGAGATTGCGTCAAGAAGGCTAACCAGCTCTTCACCGGTTTTATCTTGCTCTACAAATTTATAGTATTCAGTATATGATCCAAACCCAAACGCCCTTAACCTGCTGGCAAGACGAGTGCGAACAAGCTCTCTTTTTCCTTCATGAAGAGAAATGCCGCTTTTGTTGCAAACAAGCTGTTGAAACAGCCTGAACTCTTTCTCGGAAAGTTCGTAAGAGCCACCGGAGGAAGACGCTTTCGCTTTACCTTGAGTCATATTTTCCAGATGATTCGCTCTCGGAAATTAAAGCCGCTCACACACCATGTGAGCGAGTTAAAAAGCCTGTCTCCAAAAATAAGGGGAAAGGGTAAAAACCGTTACTCCCCACCAGCCTCACTCACAACCGCAAGCTCTTCTGCGGACAGAACCCTGTCAATCTCAAGAAGTATTTTGACCTGATCCTTTATTTTACCCATGCCAAGAATAAAATCTGTATTGATCTTGGAACCGAAGCTTGGCGAAGGCTCTATCTGGTCCTCTGCAATATCCAGAACCTCCGAGACCGTGTCTACAAGTATGCCCATCATGGCATGGCCTATATCGACAACGATAATGCATGTTTCATCGGTATATTCGGCAGGTTCCATGCCGAATTTCAAACGCAGGTCTATAACAGGAATGACCTTGCCTCTTAAGTTTACAACCCCCTTGATGAAACCAGGGGTTTGAGGGACGCTGGTTATTTCCATAAGGCCGATAATCTCACGCACCTTAAGAATTTTAAGACCGTATTCCTCGTCTCCAAGAAAAAAGGAGAGATATTTACCAGCGTGACTTGAACCTGCCTGCTGTTTTACATCCTCTCTGGCTTCTGTAGACATTTCATTCTCCTGTTATGGCGGATAACCCGCAAGTTACTATTGGCCCTCGCGACTCCTTATTATGGAAGCGCTAACATTGCGTTTCCAGCGAGAGAGACGCTCTTCGGATATCTTCACCAAATGCAATATTTCAGACAGGTTGTCAAACGGCTTTAAAATATAGTCGGTAGCCCCATATTCAAGGGCTCTCATTGTTTTGTCAAAAGTAGAATAGGCCGTCATCATTATTACCTGAATGGAAAAATCTATAGATTTGATGGTCTTAAGGGCATCAAGACCGTCTATCTCAGGCATGTTGATATCAAGAAGGATTATATTGAATTTAGCCTGCCTGATTTTTTCTATGGCCTCTTTTCCATTGGCGGCCTTATCAACATCGTAGCCCTCCATTTTAAGGTAGGCGGCAAGTGAATTGCGAATACCTTCTTCGTCGTCAACGACTAAAATTTTGTGTGACATAATCATCTTTCAAAACAAGTTGATAACAAATTTTACCACTTTACAGAACCGATGGCTACTTCCACCTCAATTCATGCCAACCACGCCTGTAACGTCAAGAATCAGCCCCACACGCCCATCACCCAGGATGGTACCGCCGGAAACACCAGCCAGCCCCTTAAACCTTTTGCCGAGGCTTTTTATCACCACCTGCTGCTGACCTATCAGGTCGTCAACCATAAAACCGTAGGCACGATTCTCGCTCTCAACAATTATAACGAGCCCTTCATAAGGATTGTGACACTTGGCGTCATTAACTTTCAGAAGCTCAAACAGCCGCACAAGCGGCATCAGGCTCCCGCGTACATTTATCACTTCCCCCTCATTATGAACGGTAGATATCTCGCCCTTCTTCGGGCGTATAGACTCACGTATCGAAACGGTAGGAATTACAAAGCGGTTTTCACCTATCTTGACGATCATGCCATCCACAATGGCCATAGTAAGGGGAAGCT
>JAJRTC010000147.1 GCA_024278445.1 Nitrospirota bacterium | reverse complement strand
TATAAGCTATTTGCGCGATACGCAAAAAGGCGCACTTAAACAAATTGCAAGCGTTACGATACACAACCCGACCGATCATATGATGCTCGATACCGCCACCCTCAGGAACCTTGAGCTTACAAAAAATCTTATGGACGGTTCACGCAAGGGGTCTCTTTTAGAACTTGCAGACGAAACGCAAACGGCCATGGGCGCAAGGCAGTTAAACGAGTGGCTTCTGCGCCCGCTGATTTCCGTAGAAAAAATAAACGAGCGTTTAGACGCCGTCCGTTTTCTGGTTGAAGATTCATATATAAACCCCGGCATCATAGATGCCTTAACCGGCATGGGCGATATGGAGCGGATCGCAAGCCGTGTCGTACAGCCTAACTGTTCTCCGCGCGATCTTTTGCTATTCGGGCAGGCGTTACAAAAACTGCCGGAGCTAGGGCGTGCCATAGAAAAGGTGAACACATCTTTTGGCCGTGTGTGGCGAGAGCTTTGGGACGAACTGCCAGACACGCACGATCTTTTGGCGCGTGCCATCGCCGATGAGCCGCCACTCATGGCGCGTGACGGCGGCGCCATCCGTGAAGGATATTCTGAAGAACTGGACGCCTTGCGTTCTATAAAATCAGATTCGCGCAAGCTCATAGTGCAACTTGAAAACGACGAGAAAGAGCGCACAGGAATTTCGAACCTCCGCATAAAATACAATAAGATTTATGGATACTTTATAGAAGTGTCGCGCAGGCAGTCGGAGACCGTTCCGGAAGAGTGGATGCGGAAGCAATCGCTTGTAAACAGCGAGCGTTTTATTTCGCCCAAGCTAAAAGAGTTAGAAGAAAAAATAATGACCGCAGAAGAGCGGGCGATTGAGGTTGAGTTAAAGTTATTCGAGACGGTAAAACAGGAGGCGGCAAAATCGGCTCCGCGCGCGCAGGGCATGGCGTCTATAGTCGGGGAGATAGACGCGCTTTCCGCATTGGCATACCTGGCGCAGGTGAAACATTACACGGCCCCCGTCGTAAACGATGGCGAAGCGATAGAAATAAAAGGTGGCCGCCACCCGATAATAGAAGAAGCCGAGTTAACAGAGCGCTTTGTGCCAAACGATACGACGCTTGATAGAGAAAAGAGCCAGCTTGCCATAATCACAGGCCCCAACATGGCCGGCAAATCGACCTATATAAGGCAGGTTGCAATCATAACGTTGATGGCGCAGATAGGGTCTTATGTTCCGGCAGATTCTGCAACCATTGGCGTGTGCGACCGCATCTTTACCCGTGTGGGTGCGCAGGATCATCTGCAAAAGGGGCAGTCCACTTTTATGGTGGAGATGAACGAGACGGCGATGATATTAAACAACGCGACGGCGAGAAGCCTCATTATCCTCGACGAGATCGGGCGCGGCACGTCTACTTTCGACGGAATTTCGATTGCGTGGGCGGTGGCGGAATATATTCATAAAATCGGCGCGAGAACGTTATTCGCCACGCACTATCATGAATTAACCGAGCTTGCCGAAACAATGCAAGGCGTGCGCAACTTAAGTGTTGCGGTAAAAGAGTGGAACGACGAGATTATTTTCCTGCGGAAGATAATAGAAGAGGGGGCAGACAAAAGTTATGGCATACAGGTGGCCCGTCTGGCCGGATTACCGAAAGAGGTGATAGAACGATCGGGTGAGATTTTGACACAGTTAGAAGCCAATGAGATGGACGCTTCTGGAGCTCCAAAACTAAAAGCACAAGATGCCGAAGGGGGAGCGGATTATCAGATTTCACTTTTCGCGCCGCAGGTAAGCGAGGTGGAGGAGGAACTGCGCTAGCTTGACGTGGACGGGATGACTCCGCTGGACGCACTTAATAAACTTTTCGAGTTAAAGAAAAAAGTGTGACCGGGCGATGAGTTTGAACTTATGGCTGGAAGTCTAGGTTTGGGGCTGGGCAATTCTAGCTTATAAAAAGTCCTCCCCCTCGAGGGAGGGGAGAGTAGAAAACCTGCATAGCATTGTTTGCCTTGCCTGAGATTGCCGCGTCGGCTTATAGCCTCCTCGCAATGACAGACAGGTGGTATTGTTTTTTGATTTGGGCGCTTATTTAATATTGTGTCCGGTTTGGTTGCCAAAAAAACAATTGCACCATTTGTCATTACGACTTGCATGCCGCCACAACTCCACCCGCCATTGCGACCTACATACAGCAACATACCCCACACGTCATTGTGAGGAGCGTTTGAAAAACGCAACGCGGCAATCCTCTTTAAAGCAAAAGCTCGCAATGGCTACAATACTTTCTTCTGATGGTAGTCGTGCGTCATTTGCTCTCCGGTAACGTGAATGACATAATTGTCGCATGGGCAAACAATTCTACGTTTACATCATGACGACCAAGCGCAACTCTGTGTTGTATACAGGCGTTACCAACAACCTTGAGCGGAGAGTCTATGAGCACAAAAACAAAACCAACGAGGGATTTACGAAAAAATACAATATCGATAAGCTGGTTTACTACGAGATTTTAAATAGCTCAAAAGATGCTATTGCCAGAGAGAAGCAGATAAAAGCTGGCTCCAGAGATAAAAAACTTGAGCTGGTGAATAAAAAAAATCTGGAATGGAAGGATATTTCAGAGGACTGGCCTATATTAAAAGCCTGAGATTGCCGCGCTTCACTTTGTTTCGCTCGCAATGACGGGTGTGGTCTTGTTTTGTGTTTTGCCAGTTTATAAAGTGTGGCGCGGTTCAATCACCTGGGAATAACGATGACACATCTGCGTCATTGCGAGGAGTGTTTGAAAAACGCAACGCGGCAATCTCGTTGAAACGATAAAACCACACAGTATGGCAGACGCGGCTGAACGGCCCCACATCCCTCAAATCCCGCAAATTCATCTTTTCGCTCACCTGCTGTTTAACCCGATCAAAAAGCCGTTTATCATGTGTATCAAGAAGGCGGATAATCTGCCGGAAAGGAAATCTGTAATGACGACAAATAGAACTCAACCTTTTAGGGCGCATGTTATAATTTCCCTATGATTATAGGCGTACCCAAAGAAATAAAGTCGGACGAGTATCGCGTGGCTATTACCGCTGATGGAGTGCGCACGTTAACGCTTGCAGGCCATTCCGTACTCATTGAGCGCAGCGCAGGCGCAGGTTCCGGCATTAGCGACTCTGAATTCGAACGCGAAGGCGCGAAGATGGTCGACTCAGCCGAAGAGGCGTGGAGTGCCGACATCGTCGTAAAAGTAAAAGAACCGATAGAGCCTGAATATAAATATCTGCGCGAAGGATTAATTCTCTATACATTCCTGCATCTGGCCGCAGACCCCAAGCTTGCAAAGGAGCTTGTTACAAGCGGCACAATCGCCATAGGATATGAAACCGTTCAGGACGAAAAGACAGGCGCACTGCCAATGCTTATCCCTATGAGCGAGGTGGCTGGGCGCATGGCCGTGCAGGCTGGCGCAAAATATCTTGAAAAAGAACATGGCGGACGCGGCGTTTTGCTCGCAGGAGTGCCGGGTGTGCAGGCGGGTAAAATCGCTATCCTCGGCGCAGGCATCGTTGGAACCAACGCGGCTAAGATAGCCGTCGGCTTGGGCGCGAGGACGTTAATACTGGACACGAACTTGTCAAGGTTGCGATATCTTGACGACGTGTTCAATGGCAGGATAGAAACGATCTATTCTAACAGCCACAACATAAGACAAGCGATTAGCGAGGCCGATCTTTTAATCGGAGCCGTGCTTGTGGCGGGCGCTAAAACTCCGTGGCTCGTAACACGCGATATGTTAGGCGAGATGAAAACAGGTTCTGTTATTGTAGACGTATCTGTCGATCAGGGTGGATGCGTTGAAACAAGCCGCCCGACGAGCCATTCCGACCCTACCTTCGTTGTAGATTCTGTCACCCATTATTGCGTGGCCAACATGCCGGGTGCCGTGCCGAGAACTTCCACGCTTGCGCTGACCAATGCCAGCTTCCCCGGTCTGCTGGAACTCGCCGAAAATGGATTGGAGAAAACCATGCAAGAAAACTTTCCGCTTCGGATGGGGCTGAATGTTGCCGAAGGGCATATAGCTCACAGGCAGGTGGCGGAGTCGCTTGACATGCCATATAAATTCCCCGCGAGATGGAACGGATAAAGCTTACAGCATGCCTCAAGCGGGCGTAAATTTGCCCAATAGAACCTTTTTATTTTTTGAACCTGTGATGGAAGTTAAATTAAGCGCTGTTTTATTGTGAGCGTAAAAACCCAAAAGGGCTATGAGCGCCCCTTCCACCTGATCGACCGGAGCGCCAAGCTTGTTTGACGTGATAACCTCAACCTCGTTGCCGGCAAGTGACTTTATGCGACGGATAAGATAAGAATTGTTTGCGCCGCCACCGCAGATTATTAACCTCTCGGTTTTCCTCTTTATACGAGCAAGTTTTTTTATTTCATCG
>JAJRTC010000146.1 GCA_024278445.1 Nitrospirota bacterium | reverse complement strand
TATTCATAGATGCGAAATTTTCGTTTTTACATCATATTTCTTCTTGTTTTTTCAGTTTTTCCTGCCTATGCGGATGAGCGGGGAGTTGCCCTTCTCGCCTCTGCCGGAATTGGCGATGAGCCCCTGTTTAAAAGCATTTTAGATGCTGGTGCTGATATAGGCGCTAAAGACCCAAAACAGAATACATCCTTGATAATTGCCGCTCGCGAAGGTTTTGCCGACATTGTTAAACTTGTAATTTTAAAGGGGGCTCGTGTTAACGAGGTCAACAAATATGGCAACTCAGCCCTCCTGCTTGCCGCGTGGGGCGGTTACAATGAGATTGTAGAGATGCTGATTAACGCGCGCGCCAACCCGGATATTGTGAATAAAAATACCGACACTGCTCTTATCATGGCGGTTATGGAAAAACACGATGATGTTGTTTTAACACTTTTAAGGCGGGGCGCAGATCCTTTTTATAAAGATCGCGACAACTGGACGGCGTTGATGCTGGCATCGGAAAAAGGCTATCTTGGCATAGTGAAAAACCTCTTGGAGTACGGCTCCGATCTGTACGCTAAAAACTACAGGGGCAATAACGCCCTGTTAATGGCCGCAAGTTTTGGGCGCACGGAGATCGTTAAACTTCTTTTGGATGCGGGAGTCGGTGTTAACTCAAAGAATTATAATAAAGACACGTCTCTTATGCTGGCCTCATGGAAGGGGCATCTTGCAACTGTGAAACTTCTTATCGCAAATGGTGCCGATGTAAATGTCCGGGAGGCGAGGGACTGGACTCCGCTGACATTGGCACAACATAAAGGGCATGAAGAAATTGCGAAGTTGCTTTTAAAAGCCGGTGCTAAAGAAGGCGGCCCTCTGCCATGGCAACTGCGTGGATCCGGGTTAAAAGATAAACCGCTATAGCCCCTGTTTTCAGCTCAGCCATCCCGGTTTTGCATCCATGTTGAGATAATCGCTCCATTCGCCCGATTCTGGGTTGTTAAGATACCTTTCCACGCCGGCTGTGCCTATCATTGTCGCGTTATCTGAGCATAGTGCAGGCTTTGGTATTATTACCGGTATGCCGATCCTCTCTCCGAGCAAGGTCATTCGTTCCCTTAGCGCATTGTTACAGGCCACTCCGCCCACTACCGCTATAGATGCGGGTTTACAGTTTTCAATGGCAACCAGGGTTTTAAGCTCAAGCGTGTCTACGATTGATTTCTGGAACGATGCGCATATATCGCTTATTGGCAGGTTCTCGCCATTTTCCTCTTTTAGTCTTTGTATTAAATGTTTCACAGCTGTTTTGGGCCCGGAAAAACTAAACTCCGGCGTTCCGGACTTTGCCATGGCAACTGGAATTCTGTATTTAGCCTCTCCCTTGGCCGCCATCTTTTCGACCGGAGGGCCACCAGGATAACCCAAGTCTAAAAACTTGGCGACTTTATCGAAAACTTCTCCAGCCGCATCGTCCCGCGTGCCGCCCAACCGTTTCATCTTTCCGGTTTTTTGAACAAGAAAAAGCTCCGTATGCCCACCTGAAACCAAAAGAGCTAAAAGGGGAAACGGCAAGTCTGGTTGTGTGATAAATGCGGCTGATACGTGGCCTTCTAAATGGTTAACGCCGACAAGTGGCAGATTGAGGCCAAACGCAAGCCCCTTGGCGTAGGATAGACCGACCAAAAGAGCGCCAACAAGCCCCGGCCCGCGTGTTACGGAAACAAGGTTCAGGTCAGAAAACCCGATTCCGGCTTGTTTCAGGGCGTCATGAACAAGGGGGCGGATTAGCTCCATATGGCGTCTGCATGCAAGCTCCGGCACGATCCCGCCATACTTGCCGTGTATCTCATGTTGTGACGCCACGATCTCCGCAAGTGGCTCAAAACGGCCTCTTAGCACAGCGACAGCCGTTTCGTCGCATGAGGTTTCTATGGCAAGAGAGATGATAGATTTATTCATAGCGCTTAAATGATAACGCAGATTGCGCATGTTCGCCTGTCTAATCGATGCTAATTCGTGTTTAACAGATCCTGCCACTGATGGTAAAATCAATGATGTTTACGCTCGTCGAATATTTAAAGAATGGTTAGTTAACTTTTTATGCTAAAGCCCGATGGAACCCGATAACACCGCTCAACTGGCCTCCACCATAGACAGAACGCTGGAGGTCGATTTTATCGCCGGGCATTCCAACTATGTGGAAGTTCCTTTAGGTTATACGTTCCAGTCGCGTTATGTCGTGGAGGCCAAGATATCGGAGGGCGGCATGGGCGTGGTCTATGCCGCGTTCGACACCCAACTCCGGCGCAGGATAGCTATAAAACTTTTAAAGCGTAACCTGATTCAGGACAAACAGGCGGTGGCGAAGCTTATAAAAGAGGCGCAGGTCTCCATGATGCTTACCCATCCGGGGATAATGCGCCTTATAAATTTTGAACAGCACGGAGCTTACGCCTATCTGCTCATGGAATTCGTTGAAGGGCATAACCTGCGCGAAATAGCCGGCTCTGCGCCTGAGCGCAAACTTTCATGCAAGTATGTTGCAAAGGTTGGCTATAGCCTTTGCGAGGCATTGTCGTATGCCCATAAAAAAAACGTTATTCACCGGGATATAAAACCGGCTAACATCGTGGTCGGTGATGGTGAAGACTCTGTTAAACTCATGGATTTTGGTATCGCAAAGGTGCTGGCGCCTGGGTCTCCTGAGCGTCCGCCCGTGGCCGGAACCTTGTCTTATATCGCGCCGGAAATTTTTAAAGGAGCGGTGCCTGACCCCAGAGCCGATATCTATGCGTTGGGGCTTACGTTTTATGAACTCCTTGCGGGCTTTAATCCTTGCAACGGAAATTCGGCGCAGGAGGTTATTGACAGGCATCTTAATAAAAAACCACCGTCTCTAATTGGCGTAGACAAAGCACTTGCATCCGTGATTTTGCGGTGCGTGGAGAGAATGCCTAACGCCAGGTTTCAGACCGTAGACGAGCTTCATGTTGCTTTGGGCCGATATCTTGGCATTGATGAAGGTGTGAAAATTGCGTTGATGCGTGAAAAGCTCGATCGTGAAAAACAGGCGATGGACTATAAACTTCATCAATTTGAGCGTGAGAAAAAAGACCTTAAACGCGAACGTGCAAAAAAACAGCCTCGTGCCGGTCATGATGTTTCG
>JAJRTC010000145.1 GCA_024278445.1 Nitrospirota bacterium | reverse complement strand
TATGCAGGCGAGTTCCGCCCCTATTATATCGACCCGGCTTTCTCTGGCACATGCGATGCCACAACCATGACCGATTTTTGGGACAAAACCAACAGTGCGACATGTGTTAACGAGCCATGTTATTTACCCCCTTCAGGGCCTGAAATACTTATAAACAAAGGTTATTACGACTGGCAGGAGCGCACGAACGGCTCTGGCCCGCTTACAGCCGATTCCGACAACGCGGCCAACTACGGTGACGGATATGAAATGTATTCCATCATCCCGAACGACCTGCTGACCAAGTTTAAAAACAACGTTCTCAAGGAAGACGGAGCGGCCTTTGTGGACGCATCACCA
This sequence comes from Nitrospirota bacterium, assembly GCA_024278445.1. Taxonomy (GTDB): domain Bacteria; phylum Nitrospinota_A; class UBA7883; order UBA7883; family JAJRTC01; genus JAJRTC01. The sequence goes on along the minus strand of JAJRTC010000145.1, from coordinate 10,709 downwards.
TCTGCATCCCATGTAAGGTTTGCCGATGGTTCATGGCACACAGTTTTACTTTCCGCAGAAGGTAACGGCGGTGACGCCGTGTATGGCGTAGACATAACGGATCCGACCAATCCTTCGTTCCTGTGGACGTTCTTTGACCCTGACCTTTTCCGATCCATATCTTCGCCTTCTGTCGGTTCCATAGGCAGGATACAGACTTCTACCGGAGCCAAGTGGATCGCCATGTTTGTTTCCGGCGTCTCATATGACAACACGCTGGACCCGTCTATATTCATTCTGGATGTGGAAACGGGCGAAGTTGTAAAAAGGCTTTATCTGAACACGGAATCTGACGGCCTTGGTGGAACTCCATCCGGCCAACCGGCTCTCGTAGATTCCGATGGTAACGGCTATGTCGACAGGTTCTATATAGGAACGGATAAAGGTTTCGTTTACAAAGGAACCTTGCCAGACGATCCTACGGCCTCCGTTAATAGCATCACAGCTTGCACGTTCTTCGATACGGCGAACGGAGCAGGCGGACGGCAACCGCTTTACGCTTCCCCTGCGGTTTACAACCAGACCACGCAGGGCACCAGCGGATTTGATTATAACGTAGACGTTTTCTTCGGCACTTCTGATAATCCGGTCACCGATGACTATATACCCGGCACGACATACTATTTCTACGGCGTGCGGGATACGGATGCGAAAGGTGCCTGTACGGCAGGTTCCGCCCAATGGGAATATGCGCTTCCAGCAGGACAAAGGGTGTTCGCCTCGGCGTTCGCTTCGGCTGGTAAAGTCTATTTCGGAACGACAACGGCGGATACCGACGACCCTTGCGCACTACCCGTACCTGATGCCGGCGGAACCTCTGGCGGTATATATGTGCTGGATACCACCGATGGCACGGTAGACACGTCGCTTGCCACCGAGGGCAACGTAACGACTACCCCGCTTGTTGACGATGAGCATCTCTACATCAAGACCAATTCAGGAGAGCTCAAGGGAATAGGCGGGAACACGTTCCAGAACAAAGGAGCGGGAGGAAGCGGAACTGCCAAGGTTAATTCGTGGATTGAGATCGTGCAGTAAGATGAAGATCTCAAGAATGGGAGCCAAAGGCTTCACGCTGATAGAAATGTTGGTAGTAATCGCCATTCTGGGTATAACGTTTGGCATGGCGATGTTCGCAATCGGCAACAGGCTCCCTAACTGGAGGTTGCAGGAGGCGGCCAACGAAGTTGTGCAGAGGATGCAATTTGCAAGATCCGAGGCTGTTAAAATGCATCGGTCGATAACTCTTCAGCTCAACAATGTTAACAACAGCACTACGTCGGAAATCGCAATTTGCTGTAAAGATGATGGCACGCCAATGCAAACGGTCGTATTACCGGACAAGCATACGGGAGCGTACATCTCCAGCGCGGTCGACGGCGCGGGTGCCGTAACCCAAATTTCTATCGACGGAAAAGGCGTTATAAGTGGTGGAACGATGCCGATACTTGTTACATTAACAAGTACGGCCAACACCACTCCTGCCACGTACGTTGTGGAGATCAGCAGAAGCGGGGTAGCCCGGGTGCAGTAGAAGGATTGGGGATCGGCTTTTGAGCCGTTCCCGCTTTTGTTGAATCGCGTGCGCCCTTCGGTTACGATGTTCACCATTGTAACCGAAGGGCGTAAATGACAGACATAGCCAGCAATTTAGAAAAAATCAGCAAAAAGATATCGGAAGCCGCAAAGCGCTCAGGGCGTAGCCTAGCAGATATCACACTCATCGCGATATCCAAAACCGTTACGGCAGACGTGGCACAAAAGGCTATAGACGCAGGTGCCACCGATCTTGGCGAATCAAGGCTCCAGGAAGCACGGCGGAAATTCGACATTATAGGTGGCGAAAAAATCTGCTGGCACATGATAGGGCCGCTACAAACAAACAAGGCAAAATATGTTCCGGGGCTTTTTGACCTGGTACACTCCATCGACAGGGCGGAAATTATACAGGAATTATCACGCAGGGCGGAATCTGCCGAAACCGTGGTTGATTGTCTTCTTCAGGTAAACGTCTCAGGAGAAACTCAAAAATCGGGATGCGCCCCTTCTGACGCGGCCAATCTTTTAAAGATCGCCTCTAAAGCTTGCGGCATTAAAATAAAGGGGTTAATGACCATTCCGCCTTTTTCGGATAACCCTGAAGATTCACGCCCCGTATATAATAAACTTTTGAAACTACGCGGCGAGCTTAATAACATTGGAATAGAAAACATTTCGCTTTCCATTATATCTGCGGGAATGACAAACGACTACGAAGTCGCAATAGAAGAAGGGGCCACAATGGTAAGAGTTGGAACCGGCATATTTGGAGCCAGGAAATAAAAAAATGATAGATAAAAACATCGCCTTCATCGGCGCAGGCTTTATGGGGGGAGCCCTCATCCGGGGAATGGTTAAATCAAAAACAATCGAGCCTCAAAACATAACTGCAGTCGATCCGAGGCCAGAGATTCTCGACGCACTAAAAAGCGAAACCGCCGTAAACGTGACAGACGACAACAATAGAGCCGTAGCGAACGCCGATATAGTGGTTCTCGGTGTAAAGCCACAGATACTGGAAGGCGTTGTACGGGAAATTTCAGGTTCCATCTCCAGCAAAAAACTTGTAATCAGCATAGCGGCAGGGGTAAGGATTTCGTCGTTTGAATCGTGGTTGGGCAAAAGCCAGCCTATCATTAGAGCCATGCCAAACATGGGAGCCGCCGTCGGTTCAGCCGCTACCGCCGTATCCGCATCGGCAAAAGCTGGCGCGGTTGAAATCGAAACCGCAAAAAAGATTTTCGATTCTGTGGGAAAAACAGTGGTGGTAGACGAGAAGCTCCTGGATACGGTAACGGCTATATCAGGCTCCGGCCCCGCATACGTTTTTCTTTTCTTAGAAGCCATGACGGAAGCCGGCACAGCACTTGGCCTATCGAAAGAAACTGCCTATGAACTATCACTTGCCACTTTTTACGGTTCGGCCAAACTCGCCATGGCAACAGGCCAAGACCCTGCAAGTCTGCGAGAGAGCATCTCCTCACCCGGAGGAACGACATTGGCCGGTTTGGCGTCATTTGAAAAAGAGGGATTTCGTGAAATCGTAAAAAAATCGGTTAAAATAGCGATGGAACGTTCCCTGGAGCTTGGCAAATAATCAGCAATTATTTTTGCCGGCACCATGTAAAATGTTATATTGCGTATGCCTGCCAACTTGTTTACAGAAGGTGGGCCGGTTTTTTTAGCGTAGTTTTTGCTTGGAGAAATAGTTAAATGTTTGTGATAGGTAATCTGTTTATAGCAACGGGCCAGCTTCTTAGCATGGTGTTAACCATCTACCTGTGGGTTGTAATCATCCGTGCGTTAATATCATGGGTAAACCCAGACCCATACAACCCTATAGTCCAGTTTCTCCACCGCATAACAGACCCTGTGTTGTATCCTATTCAAAGAGCCATCCCCCCGTTTGGAGGAATGGATTTATCACCTCTTATCCTGATCCTTGGTATCTACTTTTTGCAAAGTTTTCTGGTGACCACGCTTATTCAACTTGGGCAAGCCTTCCACTAACGGAGATATAAAAACCTGAAATGGCCGAAGGCCGCGTTAAAATATCTGAAAACTGCGATGGTGTTCTTGTTCCGGTTCATGTGGCACCAAGGGCATCCAAGTCACAGGTTGCGGGCCCGTTCGCAGGAGCGTTAAAAGTGCGCCTCGCCGCTCCTCCGGTAGACGGCGCGGCAAATTCCGAGCTTATCAAAACTTTGGCAAAATTTTTCGGCGTCCCAAAATCATCAATCTCAATTGTTAAGGGACTTTCATCAAAAAGAAAAACGATAAAAATCACCGGTTTAAACATGGCCTCCGCTACTGAAAAAATCGGGGGCTAGGCACGGCTTTGCGTAACGCCTCTGTCTGCTATACTGTCGTAACGTTTAAAGCCGGGAGAAAATAAAAGATGAAAAAACTTGTAGCCGTAATGATTATGATTCCGTTCTTAAGCGGTTGCTATGTATTCCTCGCAGGAGGTGCAGGTGCCGCAGGTGCCTTTGCATGGGCCAAAGGGACCTTGTCGCGCAACTACAAACAACCTTTTGAGACGACTTGGGAAGGCACTCTGTTTGCCGTTCGAAACCTTAAGTTTAAAATAGAAGAGAACAGGCGCGACCTTCACTACGGAATTATAAAAGCGAAAATGCCATCAACCGGCGATACGGTAAAAATTGCGTTGGAGCGCTGGACGTCGCGCGAAACAAAAGTATCTGTGCGAGTTGGGACCATTGGAAACAAGCGCGTGTCCGAACATGTCCACGAGGAAATTGCAAAGGCGTTACGGTGATCTGTCAAAGAATCCTGAGTGTAGCGTGTTAGGAATTTCTACCTGCTGGCGATCCCGTTCCACCGCCGACGGACGGGAGATAATTAGCTCAATTGCGGAGCTTGGAATAAAATCCGTTGAGCTTGACTGGCGCCTGCCGGAAAAAACATTGCACGAAGCGGTTGCAGAACTTGAAAAACTTGGGCTAACGTTAACCTCCCTGCATGCACCGCTCCCTGCGCCAAACAAGAGCGGGCATTATGCCGGTGGAGCGCTGTTAACCTCCTGTAACGAAGACGAGCGTAAGGCGGGAGTGCGTGAAGTTAAGAACAGCTTGTTACTTGCCAATGATATCGGGGCGAAGGTCGTTATAATACACTCTGGCCACGTTCCTATGGATAACGCCACATCTCTACTTCAAAAACTTTACGATGAAGGAAAAACAGGATCACCTGAGGGAATTCAAATTATAAACAGGCTCAAAATTGAACGGCTCTCTAAAAGGGGAAACGGATTCAACCAGTTGATGAAAAGCCTTGATGAATTAAACGAGGTCGCTTGCAAGCTTGGCATTTACATAGGAATTGAAAACCGCTATCACATAAATGAATATCCGAACTTTGAAGAGCTTGCCATTATTTTTCTTGCCCTGCAAGGAGGCGGGCTACGCTATTGGCACGACACAGGACACGCACAGGCGCAGGAAAATTTAGGAGTCGTTCCTCACACAACTTATCTTGCTGAGTATTCTGATTTACTTATCGGCGTTCACCTGCATGACACCAACGGCTACACAGACCATAACGCAATTCCATCAGGTGGGCCTGGCATGGTAGATTTTGCCATGGTCAAAAAATATCTGAAACCGGGCACGATAAAAACATTCGAGCCACGGGGCGACATAGAACGGGATAAAGTAAAAAGTTCGTTCAACCGGCTGATGGCCGAAGGACTTGGCTAACACCTATGGCGACAACAAAACTAGGGCTCGACCTTCGCCCGTTGCAGGCAGGCTTTAAGGCACACAAGGAGCGCGGGATAGGAGTTTATACTCACGCTCTTGCAACAAGAATTGGCCTACTGCCAAGCAACCTTCAGGCAACTTCATTTTACGACCCACATTATGAAAGCAGCGAACCTTTAAAATATGGGGCCACGGAATATCGGTTCGGCGCAATCTCGCGCGCTCTGCGCCCCTACATGAAAGAATATATAAGACAGCATCTTTTAATGCCCCGCGTTATAAAACAGACAGCAAAGACGCTTGGTGTGGATATCATGTTTTTCCCTACACACCTTGACACACCGGGGGGGTTATCCATTCCATACGCCGTCACGGCTCACGACATGATCCACGCCGTATTCCGCGATAAATATTATTCCACATTCAAGCATCGTATATTCATAGCAAAACAGATAGAAGTCTTGAAGAAGGCGAGGCTCGTTATCGCCATATCAAACCATACGAAAAAGGATGTCGTAAAATACGCAAACATAAACCCCGATAAAGTCGTGGTTGTTCACAACGGTATCGATCCTGATTTCCTGCCAGAAACAAGCGTGCCACTTGACAGGTTCAAACTTCCCGAAAAATTTATTCTAAACGTCGGTGGAATAGACTGGCGCAAAAACGTAAACGTACTGTTAAACTCGTTCGCTGTTTTAAATAAAACCTATCCTGACATTTATCTCGTATTAACAGGACAAATTAAAAACGATCCGCTTTATCCACGATTCAAGCGTATGCTAAAAGAACGCTCACTTGAAAACCGTGTAACCATGACAGGCTTTGTAACAAGGGAAGAGCTTGCCACCCTTTACAGCCGGGCACTACTTTTTTTCTACCCAAGCGAGTATGAAGGTTTTGGGCTTCCCGTGTTAGAAGCCATGACCTGCGGCGCACCTGTTATATCTACAAACAGATCGTCTATCCCGGAAGTGGCAGGCTCTGCCGCCTGTCTTCTCGACCCTGACGAGCCAGATTCTTTCAGCGAAGCACTTATAAGAATTGCAGGTTCCGCTGACGAACGAAAACGCCTATCTAACGCAGGACGGGAACAGGCAAAGCTTTTTTCATGGGATAAATGTGCAAAAGAAACATGGAAAGCCATAGCCTCTGTCAGCTAACGGAAACGTTCTTCAACAGAGCTTCGGTTTTCTCTTTTTTAGAAAACCTCTCGTAAACCCGCCTCTCCTTAAAAACCTGGAACAGATCCCCGTCTAGTTTTCCGCCGTCAACTTCAGACTGGATAATCTGATATGCCTTTTCAAGTGGCATTCCTTTTTTATATGGCCTGTCATCGGCGGTTAAGGCTTCAAAAAAATCGACCAGCGCCATAATGCGTGATTGAAGCGGCAAATCTTTTGCCGTCAGCCCCCTTGGATAACCTGAGCCATCAAGACACTCGTGATGTGTTCCGGCATAAAAAGGAGCGTTCCTGAATTTTTTCACAAACGGCACTTTATCAAGCATTTTAATCGTAACGTCAATATGATTCCGCATAATCTGGCGTTCTTCTTCAGTGATGCTCCCTTTTCTTATCATCAGGTTTTTCAGCTCGTCTTCAGAAATCATCCGGCATGTCTCACCGTTTAAGACTATCTTCCGTTCAGCGATTTTCTTTAGACGTTCTATTTTATAATCCTCCATGAACTCGCTTGGGTTGTTGCACCTTAGGACAAAGTCCATTTCCTCATTTATGGAAGCTATCTCCTTATCCCGTTTTTTCCTGAATTCCTCGATCTGCTCCCGTGAGACGCCGTTACCATGCATTAAAATTTCTTTTTCCAAAAAGCTTGCGCGTGTCTCTGCGGCCAGAAGGAAGTAGCGTGTTTTAACCAACTCGCTCCGGTCGAAAATTGTTTCCAGTTTCACAGACTTGTCCATAACGTGTTGCGGCGTAACTATTTTTCCGATGTCATGGGTCCACCCGGCTATCCTTAGCTCCTTAAGTTCCACATCCGAAAAGCTCGACTTTGCATATGGGCCAGCCGTTTCCTCGTTTATAGCGGTGGCAAGCTCAATGGCAAGACCCGCCACACGGCTAACATGGGCATGAGTATATTTTGAACGCGCGTCAAGCGCCGCCCCCATAACTTCTATAAAAGACTCAAACAACCGCTCCGTCTCCCTTACCAACCGAAAGTTCTGGATGGCAACCCCGGCCTGGCTTGCAAGAGACGCGGCCAATCGCTCACACTCACCAGAAAAAGGGCCCATCTCACCGGTTTCAGGGTCAACGGCATTTAAAAGTTGCAACACACCTATCACGTCGTCTTCATGATCCAGCAGGGGGGTTACAAGCATTGCCTGCGAGCGATAACCTGTTTTGGAATCATACTTTTTAGGGCCGGTAAAATCGAATTGGGTAGATTCATATACATCAGGAATGTTAACACTCTCTTTTGTTATGGCAGAGTAAGCGGAGACAAACGATTTATCTAAAGGAACAGGGTCAAAAATTACGGGGCCACCAGATGGCCCACCAAATTTTATACCAAGCGATACGCAACGGCTTATAGTAAAAACGAGATGATCGTCTTCCAGAAGGTAGAGTGTGGCACCGTCAGCTCCGGTAAACGAAAGGGCCTTTTCCACGATCTTCTCCAAAAGCCTGGGAAGATCATGCTCGGCAGACAAGGATATTCCTACATCCGCAAGCCTTTGTACAAGACCCAACTCAGAATCGTCCACTTTTTCTCCAGAGAACGCTCGCGCAAAGCCAAGCGAAACTACCTGCCGAGTTCTACCATGATTTTGTTAACGGCGCCAGACTCGAACAGTTCTATCCACGCCTCAACCATCTCAGGATCGAAATGAATGCCCGATTGCGCCCTCATTTCATCCATAGCCTTGTCCACGGGCCATGAGTCTTTATAGCTACGCCGGCTCATAAGAGCGTCAAACACATCAGCCACGGCCACAATTCTTGCGGCGAACGGGATACTTTTCCATTTTAATCCGTCTGGATAACCTGAGCCGTCCCATTTTTCATGGTGGCTTCGGGCTATCTGCCTTGCGATTTTAAAAAAGTCTGACGATGGAAGAATTCTTTCACCGCTTATAGAATGTGTTTTCATTGTCGCAAACTCTTTTTGCGTAAGCTTGCCAGGCTTCTTGAGGATTTCATCCGGAATAGATATTTTGCCCACGTCGTGCATTATCGCGGAATAACCGATTTCTTCTGCTTCTTCTTCCGAGGCGCTAAGCTCTAGCGCCAACGCCTTGGAATAACTTTGTATACGAAGAACGTGGGTTCCCGTATTGTCATCTTTTGCTTCAGCCGCCATGGCAAGACTATAGATAGCGCCAAGGTTCGCCTCTTTGAGCTGGGCCGTTCTCTCTTCTACTCGCTGTTCGAGAGTCTCGTTAAAAACGACAAGCTGATTATTCGCCGCGTTAAGATCAGTATAAAGTTCTTTCACCCTCACGTGGCTGTTGACCCTTGCCAAAAATTCTTCGCTGGCAAAAGGTTTGATGATGTAGTCATCCGCTCCTGCGTTCAAGAGAAGTTTAATGTTCTCCTTCTCCGCAATGGTTGTAGAGATTATCAACGGTATGAACTGAAATCTTTTTTTTGATCTTATTTTTTCTACCAGTTCGCGACCATCCATGTTCGGCATATTGATATCGGTAATAATCATGTCGATATCATCGGCGCGCTCGTTCAAAGCCTTCCATCCCTCAACACCGTCCACAGCCTCTATCACCTTGTGCCAATGTTTCTCAAGAAGATATTTGGTTACGCCCCTTATTGTTTCAGAATCATCGACAAGCATTATCTGACATGGCCTGACCATCGTCTGGAAAAACCTGCTAACAAACTCGGAAACCACGCCTGCCGGGAAAGGTTTTTGAAAAACTCCAAGGGTATCAAGTGAGTTGGCAGATTCACCAACAGAACTATCAAGCGAGGTGATAACTACGATCGGGATGTTGCTGGTTCCCCCTGACCCCTTTAACTGGTCAATTACATCGCCCCCGGAAAAACCGTTGAGAGCAAGATCGATGGTTATAAGGTCAGGGTGTTGAGCCCTTGCGATGTCTACCCCTTCATTGGCTGAAGAGGCCATTAGCAGGTTGTACCCACCAGAACCAAGTTCGTCTTCCAGAACCATTCTGGAAATAGGGTTATTATCTATAACAAGAATATTCTTGCCAGCGCTACCAAGAGCAAAATCTACCATTGTTCTCCTGCCCTAGAGTAAAAAAGATAGCTTTTGATAAAACCAATAAATCATTGACCACCGGCTAGTATGTTATCATTTTTTACCATGCTGACACTAGATAGATATATAGTTTTAGAGCAACTGAAGATTTTCTGGATGTCGGTTCTTCTTTTACTGATGGTTCTGCTAATGGACAAGGTCCGCTTTTTAGCAGATCTGTTTTTAACCAAGAACGCTTCTGCTATAACGATAGGGAAAATGTTGCTTTATTTAACCCCGTCCTTTTTTGTGCTGGCCGCACCTTTAGCAATGCTCATGTCTACTTTGCTTGTTTTTTCAAGGTTATCCGCAGATAATGAAATCACCGCCATGAAGGCTAGCGGTATTTCAACCTACAGGCTGTTATGGCCGGTTTTTCTGGTTTCAGTGGTGATTTTTGGTGCCACACTCTATGTTTCTTTAAGCCTTGAGCATACGAGTAACATAAAATTCAGGGAAACGGGGCTTACGCTTTTAAAATCCAACCTCAACGTTCAAATCAAGGAGCGAAGGTTTAACTCTACCTTTGAAAATCTTATCGTTCATGTTAATGAGCGCAAGGATGAAACGTTGAAAGGCGTTTTTATCTCAGACCACCGAAACCCCGACATAACAAAGGTTATAGAGGCCAAGGAAGGGAAAATTGCCGGTTCTGAAGATACTATCGGCGTTATAGACCTGAAAGACGGCGTGATACACACCATCAGATCTGACGGAGCCTATCAAACAATAGCATTTAATTTTTATTCTCTGAAAATCGATTATTCCGACGAGATGAATAAACCTTTTAAAAAAGATATACCACAGCTCTCACCAACTGAGCTTAAACTGAGAATCAAGACGCTCAAAATGAAGGGAGAAGCGCCAAACGCCGAAATAGTCGCTTATCATAAAAAGTTTTCCGCACCTGTGGGGTGCATTGTGCTTGGGCTTTTAGCCGCGCCACTTGGGCTTATGACAAAAAGCAGGGGGACTGGTGGCGGGTTTGGGCTGGGCGTTCTGATGATCGTTGTAAATTACATTTTCTGGATGCTCGGCCAGTGGCTGGGCGCAGGTGGAAAAGTGCCTCCCGCACTAGCTATCTGGGCTCCAAACATAATAATGGGCTCTCTTGCCATATATCTTATCGTCCATATCGCCGATGAAAAATCGTTCGCATGGTCAT
>JAJRTC010000144.1 GCA_024278445.1 Nitrospirota bacterium | reverse complement strand
TTGTTCCCTTACGTTTATCATCGCCTTAAAATTTTCCACGGCGTTAATCCTGCGTTGCCACAGGTTTTTAGGGGCCGTATATTCAACCACGGGCATGTTGTCCGTGTTTATAGCGGCACCGGCCGTAAACTTCATAACGCCGTCGCGACCCATAACATAAAAACTTAAAAACGAGAGCGGATCGTTGCTTTCAATCATATCTTCCCGCACCTTCGGGCTCGATAACGTGTTAGCCAGTTGGTCTGGCCTGATACTGAAAGGTTCAGACGACCCCATCAGCAAAAGCGTCGGCAATTCGCTGTTAATATCGCCGTTCCGCACGGAGACATATTCAAACACCTCGGCGAACGTGCGCATGATAACTTTTAAATTTTCAGGGGATAGCTGATAAAGCGGAAGCCATTGAGCCATAGCCCCCCCCTTTTTAAGTTTGGCCTTCACGTTACTGAAATGTTCAAAAGTGTAAAGGCTCCCCACACCTGCGCTATCCGGCTGGAAAAGATCGGATATCACCATGTCATATTTTCGTTTTGCCACCTTCACGAAATTACGCCCGTCCCAAAAGTAGAGATGAAACCGTGGGTCGGCTATAACCCCGTGGTTATCCTTTTTAAAATATGGCTGGACATCAAGAAGTTCCGGCACGATCTCTACACAGTCGATTCTGTCTACAGGGTGAGCCGAGATGGAGCTTGCCGTTATGCCGGAACCTAACGATATCAGCAGGACGTCTTTCGTATCGGGCTTGATGATAAGCGGCACATGCCCGAACCGAACGGCTACGTCGCCTCCTGTCGCCAGTTGATAGTTATTAACCAGCAATGTTTTTGGCCCGCCTTCTCTTTTCTGGGTGATTTTGACAGTCCCCATAACGCCCTCACGCGCCATAACAACCTTCCCCGCACCAACAGAGCCTATCCCTATATTGACATCAGAGATAGAAAGACCCACGAACAGAAGAAGCGAAAGAAACGCTGACGAAGAAAAAACCCAGCTTACACTTTTGCGCGATTCTGAATTCAAAAGAGCGGCGTAGCCGGTTAGAAGCGCAATACCGGAAACAACAAAAAGACTGTTTTGCAGTCCTAACGCGGGAAGCATAAAAAACCCGGCAGAAAGCGAACCTATGATACCGCCGATTGTTCCCACGGAATATACGCTACCGGCCCTTGCACCCAGCGTGTCAAGCGAGTCCATCGCAATGCGGCACATTACAGGGTAAGCCACACCCATAAGAAAAGTAGGTATTAAAAAGGCGCCCAGCATAAGAAGAAACATCAGAAAAATATCTTTGCCAAAGCTCATATGGCTAAACATGCCAGAGAGGCCAAGAGCCATCGAATGCGAGTAGGCAAAGAAAAGAACGCTCGCCATGCCAAAAACAGCTATCCCGACCTGTGTAAGCCCAAACAGTTTTAACGGATCTTTTAACTTGTCAAGATGGCTCCTGAAAACATGGCTCCCCAAAGCCATGCCTAAAAGAAAAACGGTAAGCAGGTTGCTGAACAGGTAAACGGTAGATTTAAATGAAACAACAAACGCCCTCGTCCATAAAACCTCGAACGCCAAAGCGGAAAACCCGGACAAGGCGATAAAAGTTAACGCAAGCGCAGGCGAATATTTTGCGCGGGCACTTTCACCTTTTCCCAAGGCTTCTTCATCGGTTTTTTTCTTATTCTTTTTTTTCTTCTTTTTACCTTCAGGTATATCCTCTTCCAGCGTATGCTCTTTAGTGGACGGCCCCCACAGGATGGCGGCGATGAACAGGTTTAGCGCAACTGCCACAAGAACGGTTCCCCATAATCCTAAAAGTGGCAAAAGTAAAAATCCGCTAAGGAAAGCGCCCGCCATGCCACCGTACGTGTTAAAGGCATAAAGAGACCCGATTGAGAAACCTATTTTTTCAACCGATGTCGTAAGAAACTTGCTCATAACCGGAAGCGTTCCGCCCATCAGGGTGGTCGGTATAATCAGAATCAGAAAGATTATGATAAACCGCAACGCCTGCCATCCACCTGAGGCGATAGATTCCGGCGTCATCATGCTTGCGATAGTATCGTCTACTATATAGATGAGAAAGGTAACGAGAATGGAAAAGAGCGCTATCCCCGCCTCAAGCTTTACATATATAGACAGCGGACGTTTTTCGCCGTCTACTTTTTTTCCCCAGAAAAAACTGCCAAGGGCAAGACCTGCCAAAAATCCGGCAACAACCATGGAAACGGCGTAAACCGTGTTCCCGAACACCAAAGAGAGCGCCCGCACCCATGCGACCTGATACACAAGCCCCGCCACGCCGGAGAGAAAAAAGCAAAATATATATATTCGTTGAGGTATCACTCGATTTCCCTAATTTGATAAAGCTTTAAGAATTTAATTTAAACCGGCAAAACGTAAACGCAGTTTTATCTCATCGGCATTCTACCTGTATAAAACAGTATTTACATGCACAAATTATAAAGCAAACAATCACCCGGCTCCGCCACAAAGAGCTTCTAAAACACCGCATATCGATTTGTATCTCTCACGCCATCCCGTTCCTTCCACTGTAAACTCCGCCCCGGAACCTGACGTAAATTTTATAGCGGAGCTTAACCTGCCCGCAGCCATTATTTTATCCGGGGCAAGTTTGGTAGAGGAATGGAAAACAAGACACATCCTGTTTCTTAACATGTCCGCCTTCTCAACACGAAGCGTTTTTAATAACAGCCTTATCCTTACGACAAACAGAAGTTTTAATGTTTCCTCAGGAATCGCACCGAACCTGTCTTCCATCTCGGCGTTCATCTCGTCTAGCTCCCGCAGGTTTGAGAGCGCCGCCAACCTGTTGTGAATATCCATTCTCTGGTTCAGGTCTGGCACATAGTCTGGCGATATACGTCCGTTAAACGATAAATTCATGGCGACGTCGAAACGGTCGGGCGACGGTTCGCCTTTTATCTCGCGTATCGCGTCCTCCAACATCTCGCAGTATGTATCGAACCCGACGGCGTCTATCTGGCCCGACTGTTGCGGCCCAACGATGTTGCCCGCACCCCGTATTTCCATATCCCGCGCCGCCAATTTAAAACCGCTTCCAAGGTCGGATAACTCTTCTATCGCCCTTAACCGTTTTTTGGCGATCTCGGTCATGTCGGAGCGCCCCGGAATAAGGAAGTAGCAATACGCCCGATGCCTGTCGCGCCCTACCCTGCCTCTTAGCTGATACAACTGTGACAAGCCAAAATGATCGGCACGGTTTATAATGATCGTGTTAGCAGACGGTATGTCGAGCCCCGATTCTATGATAGTGGTACAAACCAGTATATCGGCCTGCTTGCCTATAAAATCGCCCATCACGGTTTCTAGCTCTTTTTCGCCCATCTGCCCGTGAGCCACGGCTATTTTTGCCTGCGGAACCACTCTGCGTATAAAGTCCGCCATGCCGTATATCGAGCGCACCTTGTTGTGAACAAAAAAGACCTGCCCACCACGATCCAGCTCTCTCACGATAGCCTCGCGTATACTTTTCTCCGAAAATTTAGAGATAAAATTACGAACGGCCTGCCTGTCTTGCGGAGGAGTTTCTATTATCGAAAGGTCGCGTATACCAACCATAGACGTGTGAAGCGTGCGCGGAATGGGAGTGGCCGTAAGCGTTAACAAATCGACATTACGGGCAAGGTTTTTTAATTTCTCTTTGTGAGCTACGCCAAACCTCTGCTCCTCGTCTATTATAACAAGGCCCAGGCTTTTAAACTTAACGTCCTTTTGCAACAGCCTGTGGGTACCTATTATTATGTTTACTTCACCTGCGGCCATCCGCTCAAGCAGTTCCTTTTGTTCCTTTTTAGATTTAAAGCGGCTCAACGATTCCACAACCACGGGAAAAGATTTAAAACGCTCGGTAAAAGTCTGGTCATGTTGCTGGGCAAGAAGAGTTGTTGGCACAAGAATGGCCACCTGTTTTCCGTCATACACGGCCTTGAACGCCGCCCGCATGGCGACCTCCGTTTTGCCATAACCAACGTCACCGCAAACAAGCCTGTCCATCGGTTTCGGTTTTTCCATGTCATCCGAGATATCCGCTATAGCGTTCACTTGGTCTTCTGTCGCCTCAAACTCAAACGTGTCGGCAAACTCGCCATGGAAATTCGTATCGGCACTAAAGCTTATCCCTTCGCCCAATTTTCTGGCCGCCTGCATTTTCATAAGTTTTTCCGCCATAACGAGCAGACTCTTTTGAACTTTAGAGCGTGTCTTTTTCCATGTGGAGCCGCCCATCCTGTCGAGCTGTGGACTTGAACCGCCACCACCTGAATATTTTTTAATAAGCCCTACAGACGTTATCGGCAGGTATAGTTTTTGGTTACCTGCGTATTCAAGTTCTAAATACTCGTCGTTGGAATCTGCTATCACCATCTCTTTTGCGCCGATATATTTGCCAACGCCATGCGTAGAGTGAACGATAAGATCGCCGACTACGAGCTCCGAGATACCAACGCTAAAAGCTTTTCGTCCTTTTCGCGCCCTGTGCCGGACACGCGGTATTTTTCCGAAAATTTCATCGTCGGTGAATATGGCCCACTTATCCTGCTTTATAATAAAACCTTCAAAAATATTTCCAACGGCAATAAAAAGGTTCCCGTCGAACAGGGCCGGCTGTTGCTCGCTTATCGTGCGAGCGATTTGTGCCACATCTTTTTGGGAAATGCGTTTTGCGCCAAGATCAGCCTCTTTTAAAATACGCTCAATGCGTTCAGCTCCGCCGGCGGACGATGCGACAAGCGCCACCGAGAAACCATCGGCTAAAAAATTTTGCAGGTCGGCTAAAAACCTGGAAACATCGCCACGATATCGTTCAGGAGCGCGCGCGCCGATACTTAAAGCGCTCGCCTCATTATTTTCACCGTCACCAACTAAAAATTCGCAAAGCCGCAACAACCCACGTTTTTCAAGCGTATCGTTAAGCCAATCATTTTTTGTATAAATGGATTCAGGAGGCGACACCGCCTGCTTTTTATCAAGCGCCTCCTCATAGGCCGAGTCTATAAGGGCGTAAAAACTCTCCATGTGCGAGAAAATATCGTCTGGCTCGTCAAGCGCAAACAGTGTGGAGGATGGCAGATAATCGAACAAGGTTACGCTATCAGGGAAAAAAAGCGGAGAGAGTCGCTCAACCCCGGGGAAAAACCTGCGAGCCTTCAATGCTTCAGATACTTCTCCCGCCCTTTTATCGTTCACACCGTTTTCGGCGCAAAGTTTTGTAAACCCTTCCAGCAAAACATCAGGGTCTGTCCCTTCATAAAAAACTTCGCGAGACGGAAACAGCGTAACGCTCTCCACCTGTTCTACCGATCGCTGGGTTTCGGGGTTGTATTTTCGTATAGACTCCACCTCGTCGCCAAAAAGTTCTATGCGATACGGCAGGTCGGCCTCGCTTGCGAAAACGTCTATTATCCCGCCGCGAACGGAGAACTCGCCCCGCTCCTCTACCATGTCTACCCTTCTTAACCCGTAAGAAACAAGATGATCTATAAGTATCTCCATATCCATAGAATCTTTTATGTCTATGCGGGATATCGATTTTTTAAGCGCGTCTTTAGGGATCGTCCGCAAGGCGAGCGCTTCTGCCGATGTCACCAGAATAAAATCGCCCGGCTCATCCGCAAGGCGCGCCAACGTGGAAAGACGCTGGACAGATACTTCAGGATATGGCGACATATCTTCATATGGAAGAATTTCCCACGGCGGGAAATATAAGAGGGATCGTCCGTTTAGATGTTCGGGCGAAAAAAAACGGAGTGACTCAAGCGCCTCCTCGGCTTTTGCCGCCTTGTCCGTTACCAGAACAACAGGGCGCCCCACACGTTCAGCCAATGATGCGATGAACAGGGCCTTGGACGTTTTGGTTAGACCATGACATAAAACAGGGGCGCTATTCTCCCCCCCCGCTTCCTTAACCTTTGATTCAAGCCCGTACAGTGAAATCATTTTAAATGTATAACGTAAAACCTGATTAAATATATAATTTTGTCATCCCGGCCTCCAAGCCGGGATCTCAAAATTTAAACAAGATTGCCACGTCGGCTGAAGGCTCCTCGCAATTGACACC